>JBAPSR010000480.1:0-2292 GCA_049281755.1 Binataceae bacterium (SeqCode) | reverse complement strand
CGCGAAGGTCAGCGCGGGTGCAAGCGAGGCGCGCAGGCGGCGCCAATTCTCGGCGACGTGCTCCGGATCGTCGCCGACGAGCTCGGATAAGTTCATCGAGGCGAACGCGCCCGTGCTGACGCCGCCGTCGCGGCCGAGGAATCCGGCGACGAGGCCGGGCGCGAGCCACGGCTGAAGGCGCGCAACGGCGGAGAATTCTCGCGCTGACAATGTCTTGGAAGGATTTTGCACGTGCGTGGGTTGTTGGTTCAGCGAAGGATAACCTATAATTCTGATCTTTGGAATTTGCGCTTTTGGAGCGCCTATATGGACGGCTATCAATACCTTATCGCCCGCAACCGCCTGATGCAGTCGCTCGAAGACGCGATTGGCCGCCTCGGCGCGGATCCGTCACTCGAGCGCGACGCCGAGAAGCATCGCCTCGAGGCCGTGTTCGACCTGCAACTGCGCGAGCTTTACTCGCAGATGGCCGAAGAATACCCGGGCGAGCGCAAGAAGAAAGCCCGGCCGCTTATCGATCCCACCTGAACCCCGGAAATCAGTTGGACCGCTCGATCAGTATCCGCGGAGCACGCACTCACAACCTGGCGAATATTTCGCTCGAGCTTCCGCGCGACAAGCTCACCGTGGTGACGGGAGTGTCGGGCTCGGGCAAGTCGAGCCTGGTGTTCGATACGCTCTATGCCGAGGGCCAGCGCCGCTACGTGCAGAGCCTGTCGACCTACGCGCGCCTGTTTCTGGCGCGGATGGACCGGCCCGACGTCGATTCGATCACGCAGATTCCGCCCGCGCTGGCGCTGCGGCAAAAGAACACGATCAAGAATGCGCGCTCGACGGTCGGCACCGTCACCGAGATCAGCGACTACCTGCGGCTGCTGTTCGCGACCGTTGGCCGCACGATTTGCCCGCACTGCAATCTGGAAGTCGCGCGCGATTCGGTGCAGAGCGCATGCGCGAGCGTGCTCGGCGCGCCCGGGATGTACCTGTTCCTGGCGCCGTTCGAGGCCGGATCGCGCACGCTGGCCGACGCGGCGAATTACCTCATCCAGAACGGGTACCATCGGATTTTCGATTCCGGCGCGATCGCGGAGACGGTCGAGTTTGCCGAGGGACGGCGCACGCTCGACGGTCCCAACCTCGCGCTGACCGTTGTCGTCGATCGGATATCGGTAACCGGCGCCGCCGACTCTGAACGCGTGCGCGAGGCGATCGAGAAATCTTTCTATCTTGGCGGCGGACGCGCGCGCGTGGTCCGGGTCGAGCGCGACAACGGCGATATTCGTTCGGTCGCCAGCTTCGATTTCGACCGGCGCTTCAACTGCTCGAAATGCGGCCGCTCCTATCCGGAGCCGACCCCCGCCCTGTTTTCGTCCAACAGTCCGATAGGCGCGTGCCCGGAATGCGAGGGCTTCGGGCGTACGGTCGAGCTCGATCTCGAAAAGGTCATTCCGAATCCGAATCTCTCGCTGCGCCAGGGATTGATCGCGCCGTGGCGCACGCCTGCTTATCGGGAGATGAACGACTGGATGCTGAAGCTGGCGCGTCGGCGCAAAATCCGCACCGCGGTTTCATTTCGCGAGATGAACCCCGAAGAGCGCGGATGGTTGATGAACGGCGACGAGGGTCCGCGCGAAAAATGGGATCCCGAAAAATGGCCCGGCGTACTCGGCTTCTTCAAATGGCTCGAGGGGCGGCGCTACAAGACTCACGTCCGGATTCTGCTCGCGAAGTATCGCCGCTTCGTCACCTGTCCCGTATGCGCGGGCGCAAAGCTCAAGACCGAAGCGCTCAACGTCAAGGTCGGGGAAAGCTCGATCGCAGAGGTCGGACGGCTCGCGGTGCGCGACCTCGGCGGATGGCTGACCGAGATCGCGCGGGGCAAACGCGCCGCCACGCGCGCGGCGGTCGTGATGCGCGAGCTGCGCAATCGAATCAATTATTTGACCGAGGTCGGCTTGGGCTACCTGACGCTTGAGCGGCAGGCGCGCACGCTCTCGGGCGGCGAGGCGCAGCGAATTCATCTGGCGAGCGCGCTCGGCTCGATTCTGATCGGCACGCTCTACGCGCTCGACGAACCCACCGTAGGACTCCATGCGAGCGACGCGCGCCGTCTGCTCGCCGTGCTGCGGCATCTGCGCGATTTCGGCAACACCGTGGTCGTCGTCGAGCATGACGCCGCGATTATCGAGGGCGCCGACTTTGTGGTCGAGCTCGGCCCTGGCGGAGGCAGCGAAGGCGGACGCCTCATCCACGCGGGCGCTCCGGCGGGCGCGAAGCTCGCCAGCATGGCGT
>JBAPSR010000479.1:0-1533 GCA_049281755.1 Binataceae bacterium (SeqCode) | reverse complement strand
TGTTCTTGATGGTGACTTCTTTGGGCTTGCTCGTGTCTCCGACCGTCGTCGAGTCTCCGAAGTTCAATGTGGACGGACTGACCGACACTGTCCCCGGAGGAGTCGGCGTAGGAGTCGCGGTTGGAGTCGGCGTCGCGGTGGCTGGAGTCAGCGAGGAAAAGGTTGTGATGCTGTCGGCAAGCAAATTGTAGGTAAACGAATTGGCGGACAACGCCACACTCGACTGCTGAGCGATATTCAAACTCGCCGATGTCGTCCACGGCGTCATGCTCGAAAACGTGGGCGCGTTGGTTATGTCGAATACCTGGGAGACGTTAGAACCGGTGTAGTTGGTTGCGATAATGACCAGGGCGTTGGTGGACGTGTTCTGATAGGCCGAGACGCTGACTCCCGCGGTTGGAAGGTGCGTTGCGTCGATACGGCTATATCCAGGGCGCACAAATTTGCTGTACTGCCCCAGCATGTACGCGCGCTTTGCGATAACGCCGTCGCTGTTAATTAAAGCCTGGTCATCGGTGCTGTTGAGACCGACCAGCCACCAGTACAGCCACGCATTGGCATTGTCGACGGCTATGCGTTGGTCAACGACCGCGGCCCAATCGAGAGCGTCTGTGATGTCGGTATTAAAGCCCGATTGACAGAAGTTCGGCCCAAAACCGGAACCGCAGGAAGCTTCGGTCTCCCAATATTTCTTTCCTGCCGGCCAGTCGGCCGGGTAGGGATCCGCGGCAACGGAATTTGTGCCGCTCAGAGAGGCGTCATAGTCATGCCAATTGACCCCGCCTACGTACTGGTTGCAGGACGAATCGCCGGCGCAGGTACTACCCAGGCTCATCTGGTCGTAGCCGCTGCCTTCTGGCACAAAAATGGGCGTGGTCAAGTCGTCGTCGGCAAAGGTCGGACCAAGGTTGTTCGCTACGAAAGAATCGATCTCCGCCGCCGTCCAGAAAGCGCTGTCGTAGTCCAGGCATTCATTGGGCTCATTCTGGACCGAGATCGCGGCGAGAGTAATATTCTCTTCGGTCTTCAAACTCATGACGTAGTTGGCAAGCCAGGTCGCATACGCAGCATAATCTGAGGTTTCCAGGCCGGCGTTGTTGGTACAGGTGTTGGTGCCGTTTGTCTTGTAGGCATTGGGCGGCGTCCAGGGCGAGGAATAGACTTTTCCGCCATTTGCGATGACCGCTTTCATATCGCTGACAACCGGACCAGCGCATCCCACGTTGACGGTTGAGCAATTTCCCGAAGAATCGCCGTTGTTGGGAACTTCTGTCCTTAGTATCGAGAGACCAATCTGGCCGGCTCCAGTGCCAAAGAAGAAAGACTGATGGGCCGACGACATATTGCCGACAAACGCATCCGCTGCACCGAAGCCATCGATAGTTTGGTGGACATCCGTCCAGTCTATAGTCGCCGTGGTTTGCGCATCCGCGATGCCAACGGCCCCCACACCCACGATAGTCAACCCGATGTAGAGCATCGCGATCAGAAGCTTTCGCCCTGCTTTTTTCAACTTTAGTCTCCCATAAATTC
>JBAPSR010000478.1:0-2538 GCA_049281755.1 Binataceae bacterium (SeqCode) | reverse complement strand
CGCGCGGGCGCAGAGTCGTGACGCGCAAGCCCTTCGAGGTCCATCCCACGTCAAAGCCGATAACGTCGCCTTCGTTCAGCAGCTCGATCCCCGGCATCCTGCCGCCAAGACCCGCGCCAATCACCTGCACGTAAGGAAACTCGAACTCGACCTCGCGTCCGCTGTGGGAGCGCACGATACCGCGGCCACGCGCGCGGTCCAGGCGTAAAATCATCCCCTGGTAGAAATTGCCCGGGAAGCGCTCGCTGTCGAATTCGTCGGCCATCCGTCTATCGAGTAAAGCATCCGCGCTCGCGCGGGAAAAGCGCTTCTATAGCGGGATTGCGGTGCGGAACAGGATGAACCGGCCGAGCATCTCGCCGACTATCGCCGCCATCACCGCGATATACAGCAATCCCGTCGCCGCCATCGTTTGCGGCACCTTCAGCGTCTGCCATGTCATCCAGGTGAGAATCAGCGTCGCAACGGGCCCGAGGACCATCCGTGCTACCAGCAGCACCCCATGAGTCTCGATTAACGCCGCAACCGCGGCTTGTGGCGCGCCTCCCGCGATCGCGAGAACCCCGAGCGCAAGCAGCAGCGCGGCAAGATCAGCCCACAGCGCGATCGCCAGCATCCGCACGATCGAGCTCAGGTACTCGACCGGCAGATTCGGATCGATCAGGTACCAATGGCCGAACATCATCCCGGCGCTGACCAGTCCAAGCATCAGCGAAGAAGTGATCGCCGTGATCGCATAGGTGACCGCCGCTATCGCGCCGAAGTCCGCCGGCTTGAGCAGCATCACGGTCGCGATCACTGCGACCAGCCCGATCACGAGCGTGGCAGTGTAGGCGCGGGCGCGAAGCCGGCTCAGGTCAGTCCATAGACTCGCGACATACAGGGCGCCCGCGATCGAGAAGCCGAACCATAGCGCCGCGGCGATCCACATCGCGATCACGCCTGGCTGCCCGGGATGAGCCCCGCGCGACGCCAGCATCGCAAGCCCGATCCCCGTGACGATTCCGGAGCCGAGGTAAACTCCGCCGCTGGATTTATAAAATCCGCGCTCGATCTTGAAGAACGGTGGTATCGCGAGCGCGAACATCCCGCCAAAGGCGAGCTCGCCGAACACGAGGAGGAAGCAGGCGGCGAATTTAGTCACGCGCGCATCATAGCCGCGCCCGCCCGATTCCCAAAGACGGGCCAGGCAGTGCCGCTCCAGCAAGTGGAGCACGCCGGGGTTTGCAGAGCGGCCCTGCGAAGTGGAATAAAGCTATTCGTGTTCTGGGGCCGGCGGGTAGACTATACAAATGCGGGGCGCGCGGCATTATAATGGAACCATCCCGGCTGATGGGGACATAACGGGAACTACACGGGGATCATACGATGCGTTCATCCACAATCTTTAAGTTTTTCGCGATTGGACTTGCTCTCACGCTGTCGGCTTGCGGCGTAGTCGAAGCGCAGCGCCAGCAGGAAGAAGCTAAGAAGCAGGCGTTTGTTACGCGCGTCGACTACGCGCATATCTGGGTGACGACGGGTGACGCACCTCCGGGCAAACCCTACAACGTGCTGGGTCCGATCTCTTACACGGTGCCGTTCACGCCGGACGCCATCGATGCAGCCGAGATGAAGGAGAAGCTCAAGAAGATCGCGTACGAAAAATGGCCCGACACGATCGACGCGATTATCAAAGAGGACAGCAACGTCTCCGCCGACGGCTCTCAGGTCACCGTTACCGCGCAGGCAATCGCGTACGACTCAACGCAGGATCGCGAAGCGTTGCATCACATGAACGAGGGATTGGTGGCGTCGCCCAGCGGAAACTGATCGACCTATCTGCAGTACGCCATGGAATTCCCTCTCCCTCCGGGAGAGGGCGAAGCGGCGCGATGCTTGCGATTTTCTTCGCAAGCATCGTGACGCGCGGGTGAGGGCGGCCTTCCTGTCAGACCGCGCGAGGATCAGGCAGGTTGCGCGAGCAGCTTGTCCAGCTCGCCGCGATCGTTCAGGGCACGCAACTCGTCGTAGCCGCCTACGATTGCGCCGTTAACGAAAATCTCGGGAACCGTGCGGCGTCCGCCGGACATCTCGACCATCTTCTCGCGCATCGCGTCGTCGTCGGTCACGTCGATTTCGGTGTACGCAATGCCCTTGCTCTTGAGCAGGCTCTTGGCGCGGACACAGAAGGGGCAAAAAGTGGTGGTATAGATTTCAACTTTGGCCACGGCGAGATTCCTTCCTTTCTACATTGTTCACAGGATTCGATGCGCAGTCCAGTCCGCGGCATCGTGATTCCCGCGCGCGAGGAATGCGCTGCTCGCCCCCCGGTCCACAGAGAACTCGCCAGCCAGTGCACGAACGCCTAGGGATTCCTCGCCCGGGGCTCGGAATGACGGTTGCGGGCTTGGTGCATGAGTATCGCAGCCTTCGCCGAGTCCCCAAGCGTCATTCCCGCGTACGTGGAATGGTGCTCGTCCCTTGGTTCACAGAGAACGCGCCAGCCAGTGCACGAACGCCTAGGGATTCCTCGCCCGGGGCTCGGAATGACGGTTG
>JBAPSR010000477.1:0-7462 GCA_049281755.1 Binataceae bacterium (SeqCode) | reverse complement strand
ATGTTCGCGCACCTCACGGAATCGAGAAGCAGGCGGCGAGCGTGATTGCGGCGCCGGCCGACGCCGCCGAGATCGCGGAGATCGTCCGCAAGTGCGAAGCTGACAGGACTTCGGTTGCCGCGATCGGAGCGGCGCGCACGCTCTCGGAGATTCGGCGCGCTCCCGTCGCGATCGGAATTTCACTCGAGCGGATGGCGCGAATCGTCGCTTACGAGCCACACGACATGACTGTCGTCGCAGAGCCTGGAATCACCGTCGCGGATCTGAACGCCGCGATCGCGCCGTCAGTGCAGCGCCTGCCAGTCGATCCTCGAAATCCTGGAGCGACCACGCTTGGCGCGATGATCGCGGCAAATCACGCGGGTCCGCTTCGGCTGTCTGAAGGAACTGCCCGCGATTTGCTGATCGGAATTCAATATGTCGGGCACGGCGGACGCGCAATTCGCAGCGGCGGCCGCGTGGTCAAGAACGTCGCCGGTTATGATTTGATGAAGCTAATGAACGGCTCCTTCGGCACGCTGGGAATAATCACGGAAGTGTCTTTCAAGGTGCGGCCGATTCCCGGCGACTACACTCTCGCGCTCGCGTCGCTGCCTGACGCCGCGCAGGCGTTTGGCGCCGCGCGCAGGCTTTCCGATGCGGCGCCATTCGCGCATCTGGAGGTGACCAGCCCTCAAGTCAGCTCGGCGCTTGGCCTCGCGCCGCGGTATTTTCTCTCGGCGGGGTTCTCCGGAACGCGCGCCGAGGTCGAATATCTGCGCGAGACGATTGCTCGCAGCATCGTTGGCCCAATCGAATTCCTCGGCGGAGCCGACGCGATGAGCCGATACCTGGCACTGCGCGATTTCGATTTTGGCGCCGCCGAGCTGACCGCGCAGATCGCGGTGCCACCGGCGGAATTGGCGCGCGTGCTCGAGGACTGTGGCGCGGAGTTTCGCGCACACGCGAGCTCGGGAATCGCGCAGATCATGACGCGCGACTCGCTCTCGGCCGAGATCGCGTCCGCCACGATTCTTCGATGGCGAGAGCTGACTCGCGCCTCGCGCGGCCACCTCCGCGTATTGCGCGCGGCGCCGGAAATTCGTACCGCGATCGAGTTCTTCGATTCTCCGAACGACGGCGCGCTCAAACTGATGCGCGCGATGAAGGCCGCATTCGATCCAGCCGGAATCTTCAACCCTGGATGTTTCGTCAGGGGAATCTGATGGCAAGCGCCTCGCTCTCGCAACCAGTTCGCGACGTGGTGGATTATGAACTGCTCTTCGATTGCGTCCACTGCGGACTTTGCCTGGAAGCGTGCCCGACTTATGCGGTCTCACGCTCTGAAATGGATTCACCGCGCGGGCGAATCTATCTGATGAAGGCGCTCGCGGAAGGCCGCCTTGAGCTCGACGCCGATGCGGCGCGGCATCTCGACTTGTGCCTTGGATGTCGAGGGTGCGAAACCGCGTGCCCGTCAGGAGTGCATTACGGTCGGCTCATCGAAGACGCTCGGACGTTCGTCGAATCGAATTACTCCCGCGGTCCGCTCGACGCATTCAGGCGCCGCCTGATCGGTGCAATCTTCCCCTACCCCCGTCGGCTGCGAACGATTCTCGCGCCGCTCCGACTACTCGAATTTCTGGGGCTCCGTCCGGCGCTCGAGGCGATCCTGCCGCGCTCGATTCGCGCCTGGCTGGAGCTGCTCCCCGCGGCGGTACACGGCGCCGCGATCCTGCCGCAGCCGCTCACAGAGCCGTCGCCCGGCGCCGCGACGGTGCTGGTGCATCGCGGATGCGTAACCCAGGTGCTGGCAGATTCTGAGAATATAAATACCGAGCGGCTGCTGATGGCCGCGGGCTATCGGCTCGCGCATCTCGAACGTACAACGTGTTGCGGCGCGCTCGATCTCCATAGCGGAAACCGCAAGCGCGCGCTCGAGTTCGCGCGCGCCAACGTGCGCGCGATCATCCGCAGTGGCGCTGATTCGATTGTCTCCGCCGCTTCGGGCTGCTCGACGGCAGTCGCCGAGTATGGACTTCTGCTGAAGGACGACGCGGCACTGGCTGACGACGCGCGTGCAGTCGCGAGAAAAATCACGGACCTGAGCGCGCTGCTGCTGGCGAGCGAGCGCTTTGTGATGCCTGAGTTCCGATGCATCGTCACCTACCACGACGCGTGTCATCTGGCGCATGGGATGGGCGTACGCGACGCGCCGCGCAAACTTTTGCGCTCGATTCCCGGACTCGTGCTGGTCGAGCTACCGGAATCCGACATGTGCTGCGGCAGCGCGGGCAGCTACAACCTGACGGAGCCGGAGATGGCGCGTGTCCTCGCGCAGCGAAAAACAGAAAATATCGCCGCAACCGGCGCCGATTACGTCGTCCTCGCGAACCCTGGCTGCGAGTTTCAAATCGCCGCCGAGCTTCGCCGACGCGGCGCCAAAACCCGCGTCATGCATCTGGCAAACTTCCTCGCGATGGTCTTGGCGACCGCCGGGCGCACGTAATATGATGGTTCCATAACGGAGTCATTTTGGAGCACTTGCTACCAATGAATCTGTCGATCAAGAAAGTTCCCGGCAAGTTGGTTCGGCGCCTGCGCGCCCGCGCCAAGGCCAATCACAGATCGCTGCAAGGTGAGTTGCTGTCGATTCTCGAGACTGAAGCAGCCACTCTCGATCTCGAAAAAGTGCTCGAGCGAGTGGATCGCAGGGGTCTACATACTCCGGACGAAGCGACCGACATCATCCGCCGCGACCGTGATGCCCGCGCGAGTCGTTGACGCGTCAGTCGTCGCCGCGCGGTTTTTTATTGAGCCCCGATCCGCCGAGGCAGAGACTCTGCTTAGGGGTCACAGGTTGTTCGCACCGGATATTCTTCGCTATGAACTCGCCGGCGTCGCTTTGCACAAACTGAACCTCAGCAGCGCGGCGAACCAAACGATTCGCGACAATCTGCACGACGCACTGCGCCTGCCAATCAGGCTCATTCGGGTTTCCGTGCAAGGGATTTTGAACGTCGCACTCGAAGCGGAGCTGACGACTTATGATGCTTCCTATCTGTTCCTCGCGCGTCGCTTGAAATGTCCTTTGGCAACCTTCGACCGGAAGCTCGCACGCGCTGCGGAGCGCGAATCTTTGCTGGCGCGATGAGGGCACTTCATGGACGCGGCGGACGTACTCGAAATCAAGCTGTACTTCGCGTATACGAGTCCGTTCACTTACCTTGCGATGGCGCCGGCTTACGCGCTCGAAAGGTCGCACCGCGTGCGCGTACGATTCATTCCTTACGGCGTCAACATCCGAAAAACTTATGGCAACCTCGACGACGCCGACGCGGATCGGCGTAAGGTTCGATACCTGTATATCGACGCGCGGCGGATCGCGAAGGAGCGCGGGCTCGTCATCTATCCGCCGAAGATGATTTTCAGTTGCCGCAACGCCTTCTATGGCGGCCTGTTTGCAGAGCGCGGAGGACGCTTTCGCGAATACTCCGACCGCGTGTTCGAGCGTTTCTGGCGGGGCGAGCTGGACGTCGAGGATCGCGACGCGATTGGCGCGGTGCTCACCGAGGTGGGTGTCGAAGCCGGCGAGTTCGCACGTTACGCCGATAGCGGCGCGCGCGGCGATCTCGATGCGTGCTTTGCCGAGGCCGATCGCGACGGGATATTTGGCGTCCCGACGTTTCTCGTTGAGGCCGAGCCGTTCTGGGGCGAGGATCGAATCGAGTGGGTGATAAAGAACCTCGATGC
Source organism: Binataceae bacterium (SeqCode) (assembly GCA_049281755.1). Classification (GTDB taxonomy): domain Bacteria; phylum Desulfobacterota; class Binatia; order Binatales; family Binataceae; genus JBARDN01. The sequence continues at coordinate 3,730 of JBAPSR010000477.1, read as the reverse complement.
GAGAGGACTCAGGCGGTGACCACCGTCACGCTTGTGTGATCGGGATGTGCTTGGGCTGTGCACTCACGCGATCGAGCCACGCTCGGATCGCAGGGTATCCCTGTAAATCGAAGCCGCCCTCGCCCGCCACGTGGGTATATGCATAGAGCGCGATGTCCGCGATCGAATATTTGCCATCGGCGAACCACTCACGCGAATTCAGATGCGCTTCCATGACGCTGAGTGCGTCGTAACCGAGCTTCATGATTCGCGCGAGGCCCGCCCGGCGCTCGTCGGCGACCCGCGGATACATCGCGAGAAATCGAGCGACCGCGATGAACGGTTCATGGCTGTACTGCTCGAAGAACAGCCACTGGAGCCCTCGCGCGCGTGCGAAAGGATCGGCGGGCAGCATCGGCGTGCCCTCGGCGAAGTACCAGACGATCGCGTTGGACTCGAACAGGCGGCGTCCGTCTTCAAACTCAACCGCGGGAATTCGGCCGTTTGGAAACTTCGCGAGGAAATCCGGCGTGCGCGTCTCGCCCTTTACGATGTCGAGCTCGATTCGCTCGAACGGAACGCCGAGCTGCGTGAGCAGCAAGCGGACCTTGTAGCCGTTGCCCGACGGCAGATAGTCGTACAGTTTGATCATCGCGCGAAGGCTCCTGGAGCGCCTGTACCGCGCTACAGCTCGGGGCTGGTCGGCAGAAACGTCTCACCCATCAGGTAAGCGTCGCACGCGCGAGCGCATTCGCGGCCTTCCCAGATTGCCCACACGACCAGCGACTGTCCGCGGCGCGCGTCGCCGGCGGCAAAGACTCCCGGAACGCTCGAGGCGTAATTCTCCGTTGCGATATTGCTGCGCGCGTCGAGCTTCAGAGAGAGCTCGGAGATGATTCCCTCCGGTTCGGGGCCGAGGAAGCCGAGCGCGAGCAATACCAGATCGCAATCGAGATCGAACTCGCTGCCCTCGATTTCTTCCATCACGTTGCGGCCGCCGTCGCGCTTCCAGTTGAGGCGCACACCGTGAAGCTTTTTGACCTGGCCGCCGGCTCCGCTGAACGAGCGTGTGTTGATGCTCCAGTCGCGGAGCACGCCCTCTTCGTGCGAGCTCGAGGTGCGCAGGATCATCGGCCAGTCCGGCCACGGCATTTCCGCAGTGCGGCTCTCGGGCGGCATCGGCAAAAGCTCGAACTGGCTCACGCTTAACGCGCCCTGCCGATTCGAGGTCCCCAGGCAGTCGGAGCCGGTGTCGCCGCCGCCAAGGATGACGACGCGCTTGCCTTTCGCGGTAATCGAGACGCGCGGATCGATCGTGTCGCCGAAGCCGCGCTTGTTCTGTTGCGGAAGAAAATCCATTGCAAAATGGATCCCGCTGAGTTCGCGGCCGGGCATCGGAAGGTCGCGCGGCTTGGTCGCGCCGAGCGTCAGGCAGATCGCGTCGTGCTTTTTGCGCAACTCGTCGGCATGGAGATCAATTCCGACGCGGCAGTTGGTGACGAACTCGACTCCTTCGGCGCGCATCTGCTCGACACGGCGCAAGATGTGGCGCTTTTCGAGTTTGAAGTCGGGAATCCCGTACATCAGCAAGCCGCCGATCCGGTCCGAGCGCTCGTAGAGCGTGACCGAGTGTCCCGCCCGCGCGAGTTGCTGCGCGCAGGCAAGCCCCGACGGACCCGAGCCAACCACGGCGACGCGCTTGCCGGTTTTACGCGCGGGCGGCAGCGGCGTGATCCATCCCTCGGTCCACGCGTGATCGACGATGTTCTTCTCGATGAGTTTGATCGTGACCGGATCGTTGTTGATGTTGAGGACGCAGGCCTCTTCGCACGGCGCTGGACAGATGCGGCCGGTGAACTCGGGAAAATTATTGGTCGAGTGCAGACGCTCGATCGCGTCGCGCCATCTGCCGCGGTAAATCAAATCGTTCCAGTCGGGAATAATGTTGCCGAGGGGACATCCCTTGTGGCAGAAGGGGATTCCGCAATCCATGCAGCGCGCGCCCTGGCGAGCGAGCTTATCCTCGGGCATTTTGAGATCAAACTCACGCCAATCCTTAAGGCGTTCGGCGACGGGACGCTTGTGCGGCGTCTCTCGCTTGATCTCCATGAAGCCCGTGATCTTTCCCATCTAAAACGATGCTCCTGCGCTTGTGCGCACGGCTCCAAACCGTCGCGCGAAAATCAAATCAGACTGCTGCCAGACGCGCCATGTCGTTGCCGCGGCCCAGATGCTGGCGCTCGAGCACCATGCGGTACTCAGTCGGCAGCACCTTCACGAACTTCGCGGCGTAGGCGTCCCAATCCGCCAAAATTCGCGCTGCGACCGCGCTCTGGGTGTATTGGCGATGACGCGTGATGAGCGCGTGCAGCTGCTTCAGATCATCCGGATCAGTAACCGGGCCGAGCTCGACCATCCCGAGGTTGCAGCGCGGCGCGAAGCTTCCATCTTCATCGAGAACGTAGGCGAGGCCGCCCGACATCCCAGCCGCGAAGTTGCGCCCGGTCTTTCCGAGCACGACGACCAATCCGCGCGTCATGTATTCGCATCCGTGATCGCCGACGCCTTCGACTACCGCGTGCGCGCCGCTGTTGCGCACCGCGAAACGCTCGCCCGCGACGCCGCGGAAGAACGCCTCGCCTCCGGTTGCGCCGTAAAGCGCGGTGTTACCGATCAGGATATTTTCCTCAGCCTTAAAGGTGGCCTCCTGCGGCGGACGCACGGCCATGAATCCGCCGGAAAGCCCCTTGCCGCAATAATCGTTCGCGTCGCCTTCGAGATAGAGCGCGACTCCCGGCGCGAGCCAGCCGCCGAAGCTCTGACCCGCGGAGCCTTTGAAGTGAATCTGGACAGTGTAGGGAGGCAACCCCTCGGCGCCGAAGCGGCGCGAGACCTCCGACGACAGCATCGCCCCCGCGGTGCGGTTAACATTGCGAATCGGCAAATGAATCTCGACCGGGCGGCGATGCTCGAGTGCGTCACGCGAGAGTTCGATCAGTTGATTGTCGAGCGCCTTGTCGAGTCCATGATCCTGCGATTCAATCGCGTGCAAGGGTTCGTCGTCCGCCACGTCGGGCTTGTGCAGAATTTTGCTCAGATCAACGTTGCGCGCCTTCCAATGCCCGACCGCGTCGTTCGGGTCCAGGCATTCGACGTGCCCTACCATCTCGGCCACGGTGCGAAAGCCGAGCGTCGCCATGTGCTCGCGCAATTCGTCGGCGATAAACATCATCAGGTTGACCACGTGCTCGGGCTTGCCTTCGAACTTCTTGCGCAGTTCGGGATCCTGGGTCGCAATTCCGACCGGACAGGTATTCAGATGGCATACACGCATCATGATGCAGCCCGAAGCGACCAGCGCTGCCGACGCGAAGCCAAATTCTTCGGCGCCGAGAAGCGCCGCGATCGCGACGTCTCGTCCAGTCTTCAACTGCCCGTCGGTCTCGACGCGGATTCGTCCGCGCAGGCCGTTCATCACGAGTACTTGCTGGGTTTCGGCCAGGCCGAGCTCCCACGGAACACCTGCGTGCTTGATCGACTGCAATGGCGATGCGCCAGTGCCGCCGTCGTATCCACTAATCAGGACCACGTCGGCTTTGGCCTTGGCGACTCCCGCGGCGATTGTTCCGACGCCGACTTCGGCGACGAGCTTGACGCTGATGCGCGCGCGGTTGTTCGCGTTCTTCAGATCGTGGATGAGTTGCGCCAGGTCTTCGATCGAATAGATGTCGTGATGCGGCGGCGGCGAGAT
>JBAPSR010000476.1:0-15970 GCA_049281755.1 Binataceae bacterium (SeqCode) | reverse complement strand
CGAGGTCGAGCCCGGCGTCGAGATCGAGTCCGCCGCGCGCGTGCAGCGCGTCGTCGAGGCCCGGGAACAGGGCATTGAGCTCGCGCCGTCCGCGGTCGAGGAGGCCATGCGGATGACGGCTCTGGGGGACGCCTTTGCGATGAATTGGCGCGTCGGCAAGCTCGTCGCGTTCGACGATCGTGACCCGTTCGAAATGGTCGGACAACACTCGGGCGGCGCACATTCCGCCGATTCCCGCTCCGATTACAATCACATGCCGTGCGCTCATGCGTAATTCGCTCCTGGTCCGAACTTGTTTTATCGCAGAAATTCCAGCCCGATTCGAGGGCGCCGGTCCCATGACTCCTGCCCGGATTCATCTGCTGTACATTCCGGAGAGGGCCTAGTACCCTTGTCGCGGTCGTGCCTCACTCCACCAATAACCAGGAAATTCTTTTCTCGAAGATCCTGGCGAAATTACCTGCCCGGGTTTGGATCAAAGACGCCGAGGGCCGATACATATTCGTCAATCAGATCCTGGTCTCGGATCTCAACCTCGAGCGCGAACGATGGATCGGATCGCGCGACGCGGAGCTCTTTCCCGACGTCGGTCTGGTTTACTGGCGCAAAGACCAGCAAGTTCTCGCCACCGGGACCACGATGGTGTCCACCGATCAGGTCGAGAACGGCAAATTTCTCACGGTACTCAGGTTTTTGCTGGAACTCGACGGTTCGCCCCACGTCGCGGGGATCGGCGTGGAGTCCACGCAGCAGATAGTCGCGCTCGTGGGGATGTTTCAATTGCGGGACGAGCTGTTCCGCAACGAGCGTCTGCGTTCGATCGGCGAGATGGCAACCGGACTGGCGCACGACCTGAACAATAGCCTCAATGCGGCCGTTCTGCGGCTGCATCTGATCGAGGGAAAAGTCGACGACGAGTTGAAGTCCGAAGTCGACGCATTGAAGCGCTCGATCGCGGCCGCATCCGACCGCGTGCGGGCGCTGCGCGAATTCGTCAACGCCGATCAGCAAGAGAAAATCAAACCCGTGGATTTGCAGAGGCTGGTTCACGATTCGATCGAGATGGTGACGCTCCTGATCGAGAAGACCCCGACCGCAAGAGGCGGCATCATCAAGATTGACAGCCGAATCCGGGATCCGTTGCCAAAGATCGCGGCCCCGCCGAATCAGCTCAAGCATGTGATCGCGAACCTGTTGATCAACGCGCGCGATGCGATGGCCGACGGCGGCAACATCGTGGTTGAGGCGCGAAACACGCCCTCGGCGGTCGAGCTCACCATTTCGGATGAAGGCACCGGTATCCCGGCGGAAATCCTGATGAAGATTTTCGACCCGTTCTTCACCACCAAAGCGTTTGGAAGCGGGCTCGGCCTGTCGATGGCGCGCGATGTCTTGATACGAACCGGCGGACAGATTCGCGCGGAGAACCGCACGCCCAGAGGCGCGTCATTCGTTCTGAACCTTCCGCTGTCCGAAGAGCCCGAGACCGGCCGCGACGCCTGAACGGTTCTAGCTGCGAGTGCGCGCCTCGGTGGATTTCTGAGAAACGGTCAAATCATTGATCGCGATCAGCAGGCGTTGCAGATTGACCGGCTTGGTCAGGTGCACGTTGAAGCCGGCTTCCCTGAAGCTGGCGACGTCCTGATCCATTCCGAAGCCGGTCAGTGCGATAGCAGGAACCGTACTGTGCAGCCTGATCGCGCGGATCAGATCGATTCCGGTACCATCCGGCAGTCCCACATCGCTCAGAACGAGATCGAAGTTGTTCTCGCGGGCGAGCCTGGTCGCCTCGCTCACAGTCGCGCAGGTTTGAACGAGATATCCATGTGAGCGCAGAATCCCGCTCATCACTTCAGCCGTGTCCTGATGATCTTCCACGAACAGGATACTACATCCCTTTCCGGCTCCGTCATGATTCGCGGAATAGGCGTTGGACTTCCGTGATCTTGCTTCGGCGTCGGAGTCGAGCGACGGCAAGGTCACGGTGAAAGTCGATCCCAGGTGCGGTCCAGCGCTGGCCGCGGTGAGATTTCCGCCGTGGGCATCGACCAGCGACTTGGAAACCGCCAATCCCAGACCCAAGCCTCCATAACGGCGAGTTATTTCCTCGGTTTCCTGTTCAAATGGAGTGAATATACGGTCCAGTGCGTCCTGGGCGATTCCAATACCATCATCGACGAAGGAAATTTGCAGGTTCCCCTCGGAGTCGTTGGCAGTGAATATCCGGATACGTCCATTCGGCTCGACAAACTTGATCGCGTTGTTGAGGATATTTGCAAACACCTGTTGCAGGCGGGCGGAGTCGGCATTCACATGATAACGCTTCGCGTCCAGCTCTTCAGATAAGGTCAGATGCTTGGCGTTGATATCGCTGCGGTACATCGCAACCACGTTTTCAACCAGATCGTGAGCGTCAACGACTTCCGGATTGAGCGAGAGCTTGCCCTTGGTGATGCGCGTCAGATCGAGGAGGTCGTCGATGATCCGCGCTTCCAGTTGCACATTGCGGCGGAGCATTTCGACCCCTGAACGCAGCGAAGGCGGCAATTCGTCGCTCACTTCCCAGGTCATAAGCGTCGCGAGCACCGGAGTCAGCGGAGTTCTCAGTTCATGGGACAAAGCGGCCATGAATTGATCTTTCGCGCGGTTCGCCGCCTGTAGCGCGGCGTTGGAGTCGCGCAACCTGGCTTCCGCGGCACGATGGACCGAGAAATCGCGAAAGATCAAAACCGCGCCTCGCAGGGAACCGTCGAAATCCTTGATCGGCGATCCGCTGTCGTCGATTGGCACTTCAGTGCCGTCCTTGCGAATCAGCAGCGTATGATTTGCCAGGCCGACGATCGATCCCAGGCGGAACACCTTTTCGACCGGACTCTCGACCGTCGCGCGGGTGTCTTCCTGAACAATCTTGAAGACACTCTCGCACGGTTGTTCCAGCGCGTCGGACCTGCGCCAACCGGTGAGCTTTTCGGCGGTCTCGTTCATAAACGTGATTTGTGCGCGGGTATCGGTGACGATTACCGCGTCTCCGATGCTGGCGAGCGTAACTTCGAACAAGTCCTTTTGCCGTTGCGTCTCTCGCAACGCTGTTTCCCGCCGCTGGATCTCTCCCCCGATCTGGCTATACGCCCACCCGAGAATCACCAGGGTCAGAAGCGTGAGAGATGCAAATATGACATCGCGGTAGAGCTCCAATGATTCGGCGTGAGCATTCGCGGCGGCGAGCGCGGAATCTTCGCGCGAGATAATCGCGGCGATCTTCACCCGGATTGAATCCATCAGGTGCTTGCCGCGATCAGTGTTCACGACCGCCAACGCAGCATCCAGCCCTCGGGTATGTCTGAGCGCGATTGACTCGCGCAATTCGTCGAGTTTTCCATCGACCAGACCATTCAGGCTGGCCATTTCATCGGGAGGAAGCGCTTCACCGTTGCTCTTCTCTGAAATGCGTTGAAGACGTTGCAGATTGTCTTTTATTTCCGCGAGTGCACGTAGGTAAGGCGCGAGATATTTTTCATCTCCAGTCAGCAAATAGCCTCGCTGGCCTGTCTCGGCGTCCTTCATAATAGATAGGGTTTCCGAGAAATGCTCGATCCGCGCGTGATCTCTGATGGCCTCGTGATTGGCCGTTATCGCAATCGAGCCGAGGAAATAGGTCACCGCGACGCCCAAAAGAACCACTATGGCGGTAGTTACGAAGACGGCGGATATTTTGAATTTCTGTGTCAGTGGCGTTTGCTCGGGGTTCGCGCTGGACGTTCCCGCCTATCACAAATCGGACCGCATGTTTTGCACCATCGGTTCGACCACGCAAGCGGCGCGTCGCAACCGGTTTCCGCGGGCAATGCTACGCGAAGCCCGCCCGCTTTTCCAGTAAATTTCGTTGCGTCGATGAAGGGTAAACCGCTGCGTAAGATGTTCTTCAGATAACAACTCGCAACCGGAACGCGTACGGCCGAATAGTCAATCGGCGCGTCTCGGGGAGTCAGGTTCGGCGGCCGGCGAGCGGACGTGGCCCCAGGAATTTTCCGGCGGCCGGGGCGACGTCATGCAATTTAATCACCGCGTCGGCGAGATCTTTCAGATCCCGTTTCGCGCTTTCGGACAATTCGCCTTCAATAAAATCTGCCGATACCAGATAGGCGCTAGTCGGCACCACTATCGCGCCAAACCACGCAAGGACATCGCGCAAATGCCAATCGACGCCGAGGAAATGATGCTGCGTCGCGCCCATCGCGAGAATTCCAACCGGCTTTCCGCCGAGCGATTCGATCGGCAGATGATCGAGCAGATTTTTCAGCGCACCGGTGAACGATCCGCGGTAAACCGGGCTGGCAAAGACTACGCCTGCGGCTGACCGCACGCTCGCTACAATTCGCGCGGTGTCATCCTGGTATTGTTCGGGCGGACGCCCATCGGCGAACGCGATCTTCTGGTCGGCCAGATTGATCAGCTCCACTTCGGTTTCCGGGTGCTCCGCGTGCGCGGCGTCGAGCAGCCACCGCGTCGCATTCATTAGACGCCCAGGAGGAGTGACGCTCCCCACAATCGCCAACAGCCTGGAAGACACTTCCGCGCCTACCCTGCAGCGCTGCGCGCGGCTGCGCCGGCGTGCGTTTCGCGGTGCGCGACCGCGTTGCGCACGAACGGAATCAATTCGCGGCCATAGTCGATTGCGTCTTCGAGGGGGTCGAAGCCGCGAATCAGAAAGGTCGTCACGCCGAGATCGTAGTACGCCAGCATCGATTCTCCGACCTGCGCCGGAGTTCCGACCAGCGCGGTAGTATTGCCGCGCGCGCCAGTTGCCGCGGCCACCGCCGTCCACAGGCGCGTGTCGAGCACTTCACCTTGCGCGGCAGCCGCCAGCAGCCGCTGCGATCCGATTGCCTGCGGTTCCTTCTTCCGACTTCCGAGCATCGATTGTCCGCGGATCTCGCGGATGGTATCGATGATTTTTCGCGCGCGCGCCCACGCCGCGTCTTCGGTTGACGCCAGGATCGGCCGGGTCGAGAGGCTGAACCTCACGCTGCGTCCATAACGCGCCGCCGACGCGCGCACGCGCGCGATCGTCCGTGCAGCCTCCGCCAGTGGCTCGCCCCACAGCGCATAGACATCCGCATGCTTGCCGGCGATTTCGATCGCCGCGTCCGATGAGCCGCCGAAGTAGATCGGAATATGCGGCTGCTGCACTGGCTTCACAGCGGAGAAAGAGCGTTTGAAATTGTAGTACTTGCCCTCGTGATCGATCGGCTTGTCTGCGGTCCAAATGCGGCGAAGAATCTCGACGTATTCGTCGGTACGGGCGTAGCGCTCGTCATGCGCCAGGAAATCTCCGTCCTTGCGCTGATCAGCGTCATCTCCGCCGGAGATGACGTGCACCGCGAGTCTTCCGCCGCAGAATTGATCGAGCGTCGCCAGCTTGCGCGCCGCGAGAGTCGGCGCGACGAATCCCGGCCGATGCGCCAGCATCAGGCCGAGCTTTTCGGTAACGAACGCCGTATATGAGGCGACCACGAATCCATCCGCGGCGTTCGAGAAGTAGCCGATCAGTATTCGATCGAATCCCGATTGCTCGTGGGCCTGCGCGAAGCGGCGCACGTAGTCAATATCAATCGCGGGCCCGCTGGCAGGATGAATCTCGGAGCCCGCTTGCGTCCCGATCATACCTATAAATTCGACGCTCATGGATGGTCTCCCTTGCGTCCCGCGGCTTTGAAGGCGGCGCGGCCGGCCGCGATCAGGATGCTGTCGTTCTGCGGTGTATGAATCCGCGAACAGAGCACGTCGCGCAAGTGCCGCTCGAGGTCGTTCGCGCGGCTGAGTCCCGGATTTCCAGTCAATTCGACCGCGCGCTCGACCGCCGCAATCGCATTGGTGGTCACGGTCATCTTGATGAGCCCGCTTTCGGCGGTGGGCGCAGGAGTGCCGCGATCGGTTCGCGTGGCGGCGGATTCGATCAGGAGACGATTGGTCAGCAGCAGCGCGTCGATCTGGCCGACTGCTTCCTGAAAGCGGGGCAGGGTAGAGAGCGGCGCACCCAGCGCGGTCGGTGTGCGTTCGGTGAGATAAGTCACCAGCCAGTCCCGCGCCGCCCGCGCAACCCCGTCGTACAACGCAGAAATTCCAAGCACGTACCATGCAGCCTGATCGTCGTCACGCTCGGCCCACTCGGCGGGCTTGCGGATATCGACCGCATGGTCTTCCGCAATCAACGTATGCTCGAAAATCACGTCATGGCTGGCGCTCGCGCGCATCCCCAGATGGTCCCAGGTCTCGACAATTCGAATTCCGGGCGCGCGTGCCGGAATGAGAAAGGTTCCGACGCGCGGTTCGTCTTCCGCGGTGCGAGCCCAGACCATCAGCCAGCTAAGCAACGGAATCCCGGTCACATAAATCTTGTGGCCGGAGATGCGCCATCCCTTTCCATGCGCGTCACGCTCGGCGATCGTCTCAGGCATCCCGCCGCGCGCCGGCGTGCCGAGCTCGGGCTCGACGCGGAGCGCATTGATGAGCGCGCCGTACTTCACGGCCTCGTGCGCGACCAGCTCCCGGATGCGCTTGGGCCATCGCGGACTCCGCGTGATCGTCGCGTGCATGAGATAATGCAGCGCGAGCACCAGCGCCGTTGACGCGTCGCCCTGCGCGACCGTTCCGAGGACGCCGCAGGTCTCCGCCAATCCGGCGCCCGCGCCGCCGTACTCGGCGGGAACGGTCAGCGCGAGCAGGTTCGCTTCTTTGAGAGCCTCAAAATTTTCGACGGGAAAAGTCGCATGACGATCATGATCGGCCGCGCGTTGCGCGAAGTCCTGCGCCAAAATTCGCGCGCGCTGCGCTGAATTCATCCCGTCGAATTTCCCGGTCAAACCATTTCTCCTGCGAGTGGTAGTGGGTGGTACGCTAGCGCGATCCGTAATGCGAGAAAATCGAGCAAATCCGGGCGCAATTTGAGTCGATATCCAAGAGCGCTTGCAGCGGACGTTAGAAATTGATAATCATTCTCACAATCAAGAGGTCCACCACCGATGTACCTATGCATCTGCAACGCTATCACTGACAGCCAGGCACGTTCCCAATGTCCCGCCTCCGGATGCTCGGTTGCAGCGTTCTACCGCACGCTGGGAGTCACGCTCAAGTGCGGCAAGTGCGTACCGGTTCTTCGCGAAATACTCGACGCTCAGTCCAACGCGATCGAAGCTCGCCGAGAAAGCTGCGGTCAAGATAACAGTGCCCAGGATAGCTCCGCCGCGGGTCGCTAATCCCAGTTCCCCTCGCGATCGTTTGCCCCTACAATAGATTCATTCATCGCCGCGTCTTCTGGGAGAAGGTTCCGTGAAGGGTGATCCTCAGGTACTTCAGTTCCTCAATACGGTCCTGCGCAATGAGCTGACCGCGATCAACCAATATTTCCTGCACGCCAAGCAACTCGAACATTGGGGCGTGTCCAAACTCGGCAAGTACGAGCGCGACGAATCGATCACCGAGATGAAGCATGCCGACCAGATCATCGAGCGCATCCTGTTTCTCGAGGGGCTGCCGAATCTGCAGGACCTGGACCGTTTGCTGATCGGCGAAAACGTCAAGGAAGCGCTCGAGTGCGATCTCAAGCTCGAGATGAAAGCGATCGGCGATTTTCGGGCTGCGGTCGCGCACTGCGAATTGGTGAAGGATTACGTCACCCGCGACCTGCTCACCGAAATCATGCACGAGGAAGAGAAGAGCATCGATTTCCTGGAGGTCCAGTTCGACCTCATCAACCAGGTCGGAATCGAGAACTACATCCAGTTGCAATCCTCGAGCGCGAGCTGAGGGGAATCATATATTTACTTTGGGGGGGCGCTCGAAAAACAGCGACCAGAGGGCGCCTTCGCCCATCTGCTCGCTGATCTCCGACCACACGAAATAGATCGCGAACACGAGACTGATCCCAAGGATCCAGGCGAACAGCCGGTCCAGGCTCATCTGCTCCGTGACGGTTCTGATCGCCCCATCGAACGAGCCGGTGTGAAAGATCCCCTCGATAATTCGCTCGAGATAGCCAAGCATCAACGTGCCGGTTCCGTATAGAAGCGTCTTGACCGCGACCGCGATCGCCCGGGGATATCGTTCGAGCTGTCGCGCCAGGGGAGTAGTGTCGAGGATCAGGACCGATTTCGCTGCCAGAACGGCGCCGAGCAGGGCCTTGGAAATTGCAAATAACGGAATCGAAAATTCCGCAAGCACCAGCTTGATAAGCAAAAGCTGGAACAGGAATCCAATCAGAAAGAACAGAAATATGGAACGCGCCTCTGCAGCCTCGCGACGCAGCCATTTGCCGATTTTCCCGAGTCGATGCAGCACGGCTCCTCACTCTCGCCCGTAACGCGAGCACGGAATAGAATCGATGCTCGCGGAGCAGAAAGCATCATGCATTCCGCGTTAGGATTTAGCCACAACCACAAGAGGTCCATGCGAGTGAAACATCGAATCAGATTTCCGCTGTTTGCCCTGCTTACCCTATCGATGATCGCGCTCTCGCCGATGCTGTCGGCGACCGCAGCGGAGAACGATGCCGTTGCAATTCCAGGCCTCAAAACGGCGATCGACGGCCCGCAGCGCTCTGCGGAAAACAAGGCACGCGACAAATATCGTCATCCGCTCGAGACGCTGACCTTCTTCGGGATCAAGCCCGACATGACCGTCGTCGAGATCTCGCCTGGGCAGGGATGGTACACGGAAATCCTCGCGCCATTTCTCAAGGATCACGGCAAGCTCTACGAAGCGCTCGGAGGCGGACGCGGCGCGAAGACGTTCGAAGACAAGCTCAAGGGCGATCCCGCGCTCTATGGCAACGTCATCGTAACGACGCTCCAGCCTCCCGCCGAAACCACGATCGCACCCGCGGGCTCGGCCGATATGGTCTTGACGTTTCGCAACGTCCACGACTGGCTTTCGCGCGGCAACGCTGACGACTATTTCAAGGCTTTCTACCGCGCATTGAAACCCGGCGGAGTTCTGGGAGTAACCGACCATCGCGCCGATCCGTCGCAGCCGCAGGATCCGAAAGCCGCCAGCGGATACATGCGCCAGGACGTCGTGGTCAAATTGGCGGAGCAGGCCGGCTTCAAACTGATGGGCACGTCGGAAATCAACGCGAATCCCAAGGATGATCGAAACCATCCGGTGTGGAATCTGCCGCCGACCCTGCGCCAGGGCGCAACCGATCGCGACAAGTATCTCGCAATCGGAGAGAGCGATCGCATGACGCTGAAGTTCGTCAAGCCAACCACAGTCGTGCAGGCGCGGTAGTCGCCGCGAGCGGAGGCAGCGGCGCGACGGCGTAGGGACTGTGACTAGCTTGCGATCGACCTACGTCAGGCGATGCGGTCGATTGATCTCAGAATTTCATGCAGCTTCTCTAGTGTAATAACGGCGTTTTCGTTCGAGAGCCGCGCTTTCCATTCGACGCCGCCTGCGGCCAGCGTCTTCCGGCTGACGACAATGCGATCGGCGATGCCGATCAGGTCCGCGTCGACAAATTTCTCTCCCGCTTGAAGACCCTGACGGTCGTCGTAAAGCACCTCGACCCCTTTCGCGGCCAGGCCGTTATAGATCCGGTCGCATTGCTCGATCTCGGCCGGATCGCGGACCAGCGAGACAAGATGCAGGCGGTAGGGCGCGATTTCCGCCGGCCAGACGAGGCCTTTTTCGTCGGCGAGGCACTCGGCGATCGTGCCCATAAGCCGGCTCGGTCCAAGACCATAGCAACCCATGACGATTTTCTTCTGCGCTCCCGCGCTGTCCGTATATTGCGAGGAGAATGCTTCGGTGAAACGCGAACCGAGCTTGAAAATATTGCCGACCTCGATCGCTTTCAGCTCTTCGAGCCGGGATTCGTCGCCCGCCCTATAGCCGGGAATGATCTCGGTCAGTGCGCTCGAATCGCCGATGATCTCCTTGTTGATCGCGATGTCGCTTCCCGGAAAGCGATAAATTATATCCTCGCCATAAGGCGTTACCGTCTGGAACTCGTGCGAATATTTCGAGAAAGTACCGCCCGAAGCGTAGGTCAGGAGCGTTCTCGCACCGATACCGCAGCGGCGATAGACATTTAAGTATCCGGCGATCGCTTTTTCGTAGAATTCGTCGAGCGACGCTTCGTCGGCATGGAAGGAATACATATCCTTCATGCGGAATTCGCGGCAGCGCAGAAGTCCGGATTTCGCTCTCGGTTCATCGCGGAATTTCGTCTGAATCTGATACACCGCTCTCGGCAGGTCGCGATAGGAACGGATGAAGCTGGTGACGAGCGGAGTCACCACTTCTTCATGCGTCGGCCCGAGCGCGAGATCGCGGTCGCCGGCGCCCTTGAACTTGAACAGGACATCGACCTTGTCCCAGCGCCCGGTCCGATCCCATATCTCCCTAGGCTGGAGCGCGGGCATGAAGATTTCCTGGGCTCCGATCCGGTCCATCTCCTCGCGGATGATAGTTTCGATGTGGTCGAGGACGCGGAGACCCAATGGCAGAAAGCTGTAAACGCCCGCCATGAGTTGATCGATAAAACCCGCACGCGTCAGAAACCGCGCGTTGCGACTGGCATCGCTCTGTGCGGATTCTTTCGCGGTGCGCGTAAAGAGCTTCGAAAGACGCATCGTGGCCTGCTTTGTCAGTTGAAAATCACAACCTTAAAACATGCGTTTCGAAATAGTCTACCCGAATCGACTCGAGAGTGTTGAGCAATCCGTTTTCACAATATTATTGACATTTGTATAGGCATTCGCCTATCTTTAAAAGACGTCGGTGGCAAAGACTAACTTCTTCGGTTTTGAGTGGGATGAAGGCAATCGGCGAAAATGCCAGAAACACGGCGTTTCAATCTCCGAAATCGAGCATGTCCTCATGCACGCCGAGACCCTCATAAGACCTGATCCAAAAGACCGACGAGGCGAATCTCGCTTCCTCGCAATCGGCCGCACTCAGAACGCGCGCTATGCGTTCGTGGTCTTCACGCCGCGGCAACGCGCGGCTGGCATCAGGTTGCGGCCGATCAGCGCTCGTTACATGCATCAGAGGGAGATCAAAAAATATGAGCAAGAAATTGCCCGCGCTCAGAAGCGATAAGGATGCGGAGGAGCTGCTCGATCAGGATTTGTCGAACTACATCAGCGCCGGAAATCTCGAACCGTTTCCGTTTGAATATATGCCCAAGCAGAAATCAGTGAACTTGCGAATCTCCGATGAATTGCTCAAGGCCGTCCGCGCCGCCGCGCGCCGGCGCGGTATCCCATACCAACGCTACATCCGTCAGACTCTGGAACTTGCGGTCGGGCAGCGAGAGAAGCGCTAGCCAATATCAGAACTGAATTGAGTCCCACAGGTCGCAGTGATGAATCTTTGCGAAGTTTGATTCATTTCCGATCGCTCCGGGAGCCAGCGAGAGGACGTGCGGATCGTCGGCGCGATAGCGGTTCCATCGCGGAGATCCGGCGGGATCACCCGAGGTGATGAATCCGATCCAGTAACCCATCATCGCGTCGCAGAGCTGTTTCTGGGCGGGCGATGCGGCGGCGTTGGCCGCGATATCGCCGAATACGTATTGGATCTCCGAGCTGTGAAACGCGCCCAGCGGAAACGGCGGATTGCGAAAAAACGTGAGCGGCGCGTGCGTATCATTGAATTCATACTGATAGACCGGCTCGAGCGCTGAGAGCATCGATCCGGTTTTAATGATTCGGCAACTGAAAGTCGCGTCGCCGTATGCCGCGGCGGCGGCCAACGTGGGCGAAGAATAATTCGCGAGCGGATACGCCGCCATCACGCGCGCCGCGTCCTTGCCGAACAGAGAATGGACCCCCCGCTCGAATCTTTCGGCGGTGATGGGCTTGGCGGCGGCGCGCATGATGGTTCCCTCATCGCGATTCGAACCGTTGATCACTGAGACCCTGTTGATGCGCCCCGCGGCGATAGCCTCGGCGGGCTGGCTCGGCACGACGTGGCCATCGACGATCGGCGACCAGACGAGGTTGCCGCTCGTCATAGGATCGGCGGGAATCGCGCTCACTATCTGCTCGATCGTCTTTGATCGCATGCATCCCGCGGTGTCGGGAACCTTGTCGCATCCGAGCTTGGTTGCGAGTTCGTTTCCGCGCACCTCCGCTTCCTTGAGCGTCTGCACGCGCGGGAACGGACCGCTTTCGAGGATCGCGCGCTGGAACAATCCGGCGGCTTCCGGCGATACCATTTGCAATCCCGCGCTAATCGCGCCCGCGGATTGGCCCGCGATAGTCACCTTGCCGGGATCGCCTCCGAACGCCGCGATATTATCTCTGACCCAGCGCAGAGCCTCCTGCTGATCCATCAAACCGTAGTTGCCGGAAACATGCCGCGAGTCGCTCGAGTCAAGGCTGCGATGCGCCAGAAAACCAAGCGCTCCAAGCCGGTAGTTGATCGTGACGACAATGAGATTGCCTTTTCGCGCCAGATTGCTCCCGTCGGACGGGGCGCCTGAGCCGACTATGAACGTGCCGCCGTGAACCCACACCATCACCGGAAGCTCGGTGCCGGCAGGATCGGGCGTGTAGATGTTGAGGTAGAGGCAATCTTCCGATCCGACAACTCTCGGGTCCGGAAAATCTGCCGTCTGAGGGCACCAGCTCCGCGTCCGGGTCGCGTCCAGTTCGCCCGGCCAACTCGCGTGCGGCTTGGGCGATTGCCATCGCAGGTCGCCCACCGGCGGAGCCGCATACGGAATTCCAAGAAATTCGCGTACACCTCCTTTGATCTTGCCACGGACCGTTCCCGCGCCAGCCTTTACGAGCGGTGCGGTTGTCTGGGTCTCGGCGGCGGCCGGAAAAACAACAGTCGTCCCGGTCATGAATATGATCGCCAGGATCAATTCAAACCGGCGTAGAGCTCTCCTTCGGTCAGACGAAGCGAATGGGACCACGGCTCGTTTTTCTTCCACTGATTTCCTTCTGCGCACGAATCTACCTGAAGCTCGCGTTTCGGCAAGATCTTTGGTTGCGCTCCGCCGGGAGCGGTGGGAGTCTGAATTTACTATTCAAATGAAAGCGCAGGCCCGTCACTGAACGATTAGGGGAGGAACATTAGATGACTTCTCAATGGTCTATGTCTCGATGGTCGATCTCCCGCAGGTCCCGAAAATCGGGTTTCTTGGTCGTCGCCGCGATATTCGCGTTCCTGGTCGCGCTTCCCGCGGGAGTGCGCGCGCAGGAGAGCGCCAGCTCGATGGCGCAATCTGCCCAGCAGGCCGCCTCGACGCTCACCAGCAGCCAGCAATCGGCTGCGAACAGCGCCCTATGCTCGGCCGTCGGCAGCCAGGTGCCGAACGCCGCCAGCGCCGACCCTTCGGTGTTGAGCAGCCCGGCGGTCATGTCCACTGCGGCGACTACCTTCGCCGGCAGCACGAGCCTTCCACTCGCAAGCGCGACCACGATGCTACAAGGCTATGTGGCGGCGCACGCCACCGACATCCTGGCCTCGTGCGCAGTGAGCAACGCGACGGGAGGCTTGACCTCGAAGATCCCGGGCGCGAGTAGCATGCCTTCGATGCCCTCGATGCCCTGAGGAGAGGCTCCGCAGACTGCGACCGGCTACTTGGCCGGTGTCGTCACCTCGGTGAACGCGCGGATCCCTTCGATCGCGGTGGGGACGCCGCTGTATTGCGAGACGTGCACGATAATTTCCTTGAGCTCTTCGGGTGTGATGCCAAGGTGCAGCGCGCCGCGCATGTGCAAACGCAGCTCCTGCCCACGTCCAAGAGCCATCAGCACCGCGACCGTGATCATCGACCGCGCTTTGGTCGGTAGTCCGGGGCGGTTCCAGATTTCGCCGAATAGCTGCTCGTTCAGGAACTTGGCGAAGCCCTGGTCGAAGTTCTTGAGGAATTCATCCCCGCTCTTGAATGCTTGCTCGCCCCACAGGCGGGTACGGATTTCCTTGCCTTTGTTTTCGAGCTCGTTAGCCATGGTTCACTCCTTCCGCAGATGTTCGTCGTTACTGAGTTAGCCGATCGTAAGAACTATCTTTCCAACTTGCGCGTTGCTCAGCATGTAGCCGTGCGCGTCCGCGATTCTCTCGAATGGAAAAGTGCGATCGAGTATCGGCCGGAGCGCGCCGCTGCGAAACGCCTCGAGACAATCTGCCGCGAACCGCCTCGAGACAATCTGCCGCGAACCGCTCGCCGCACAAAAGGCTCTCCTGCGGTGTGCGAGTCCGGAAGGTGACGCCGATGATACTCGCGCGCTTGAATGCGACCCGGTCGAGGTCGCATTCGCCGACGTTGCCCCCGTTGCGCCCGACACTCACCAGGCGTCCTTTGATCGCGAGCGCGCGGATATTGTCCGCCAGCATCGTTCCTCCCACGTTGTCAACGATCACCTCGACGCCGCGCTTCTCCGTGGCCGCCATCACCTGGTCAACCCATCCGGATTTGCTCGCGTCGATCGCGAGATCCGCACCGAGGTCGGTCAAAGCGCTGCTCTTCGCTACTGCTCGCGTCGTCGCGATTACCGTCCTGGCGCCAAAAACCCCGCCAGCCGGATCGCCGCCGTTCCGACTCCCGACGATGCCGCCGTGATCATCACCGACTCGCCGCGCTTGATCTCGGCCGCCGATACGATCGCGTCATGCGCGGTGACGAAGACGTTGGGGATCGACGCAGCCTCCGCCCAGGATAAGGATTCAGGTATTCGCATCAACTGTGCGGGGTCAACCGCGACGAACTCAGCGTACGAGCCGGGCGCCCGGCCCATCACGCGTTCGCCGACGTTCCAGCCACTCGCCTCCGGACCAATCTCGGCGATTTCGCCCGCGAACTCGCTGCCGCCCGGAATCGGCTTCAACGCAGGATTGCTCGACCGGAACATCGGACGAGCCAGCAGTTCTCCTCGATTGATTCCAGTCGCGCGCACTCTGACTAGGACCCGGGTTCCTTTCAGTGATGGCGTCGGAACGTCGCGATACGCGTGAACGCCGCCGTCGGGTCCCGGAACAAGAAAAATCGCTTTCATGGTTGGCCTCTTCGGCGTCGTCGAGCGACGCGACGGGGATGAAATAGAACTCGACTCCCAATGAATCGAATTCTCCGCTATCCGAAATAAATCAGCACCATGATCAGGTTGACCACGGCGAAGGCCGCGGGGAGCGCTATTCGGCTGGCGCTGCCGAGCTTTCTCGCGCGCGTCATGTGCCCCGACCGGCCCGCAAAATGCACCGCGGTAATCTCGATCGCGGTCGCGAACACGAACAGGTAGCAGATCAGGAAGAAGACATCGATGAAGGTCAGGTACGGCACCTTGGGCAAGTTGGCCTGGATCGCGAACGCAAACGCGATCACGGTCAGAATCGTGGTTACCGAGATCTGCACCTGGCTGCTCAATTCGGTCGGATCGATCCAGAAGACCGTCCACGACAGCATCACCATCAGCAACAGCGGCAGGAACACTTTCCAGATATAAAAGTTGAAACGTCGCGCGATTGTCAGCGTGAACCGAATCTCGCTTAGCGACTCGCCGCCCAATCCCGGGACTTGCTCGACCGATGCGTTGGTCCCGACGATCGTCCACTGCGCCAGCGACTGATAAACCCGAGGTTCGGCGCTTATTGCCTCGGCGCCGTTCTCGGCCGTGAACTCTACGATCTGCTCTTCTGAGATGCTCGGATGGATCAAGATCTCCAGCGTCTGCCGATCGAATGGAAACGTTCGCAAGCGGAAGCTGTTCGACAACTGCGCGCTCGAACGCTCGGAGTACCTGACCGTGCCATCCGGATATACACGAATCGTGACGTCGTAGGCCGAGTGCGGCACCACGCCGTTGACGAAGTCGAAACGCGGACACCATACCTGGTCGGGCGAATAGGTGCGGAATTTCTCCCACGGCGCGCGCGGCGTGAACGCAAGCCGCGGATCCTTCCAGTGCGCGAGCAGGTAGCCGACCACGTTGAAGCGTTGCGTCACCTCGTCGATCTC
>JBAPSR010000475.1:0-19593 GCA_049281755.1 Binataceae bacterium (SeqCode) | reverse complement strand
GCACTGGGTCCTCCGACCGCCTCGCCCGGCGCCGCGCCTGGTGAGGCGGTGGCCGGCTGCGCCGCCATCCCGGCCTGCAGTGCGCTCACTTCGGATTCCAGCTTGGCGATACGATCGTTGGCCTGTGAAAGCTGACTGGCCCCGCCCGGGGCGCCGCCGCCGTGCTGAACCTCGGTGACCTGATCGCGCAATTGCTGAACCTGCTGGTTGAGCGCCTGGATCTGCTGGCGATCGCTCGCGATCATTCCACGCAGCGTGAACTGATTCTGATTGAGCTGTTGCATGTCGTTCTGGTCGGAACATCCAGACACGAGCAAGCACGCGGCGCCGAGCGCGGCGGCCAGAGCCACACCGGCGAGCGCGCTGGTCAGCGGGAGCGGGAAGAGTTCGAGTCGAAGCACGCGCACGAGTATAGCTCCTATTGCTGGACGACAAAGTGATCGCGGCGGTTCTGCGCCCAGCAGCTATCGTCATGGTCCTGGCATAGCGGCAGCTCTTTGCCGTAGCTGATCGTCGAGATTCGGTCGGACGGGATGCCGAGCGTCACCAGGTAGTCTTTGGCCGACTGCGCACGCTTGGCGCCCAGCGCCATGTTGTATTCTTCGGAGCCGCGCTCGTCGCAATGACCCTCGACTTGCACGCGGGTCTGCGGATGTCCCTCAAGCCACGAGGCGTTGGCCTTTAGGACCGAACCGTCCTGCGGCTCGATATTGTAGGTGTTGTATCCGAAATGGATGTCGCTGAGCGGTCCGCCCGAGGTAGCGCCCAGGGTTCCGTTCTGAAGATCCTTCAGCGAACTCGAATTGCTGGTGTTGGTTTCGCCGAGGTTGGCGCCGTTGCCGCCCGGAACTTCCTTGGCCTTGGACGAGCATCCCGCCGCAAAGATTAGGCCCAATACGACGAGCGCGCCCATTTGAAGGGCAGTCCTAGTCACCCAACCACCACGACCAAGCTGGAGAAGTGTCATTACCTTTTCCCTCCGTCAATGCAGAAATGATTTTGCCGCCCTGCACCATAAGTAGATAGATCCGTGCATGTCCGCCGCGAGTCGAGCTGAACGCCAAATAGCGTCCGTCCGGCGACCACGAGGGCGATTCGTTGGAACCGTTCCCGTCGGTTACCTCAGTCGGGTCTCCACCCGCCTGGGGAATTACGTAGATATCGAAATGCCCGCCCGAGCGGCTTTGGTAGGCGATCCGATCTCCCTTGGGCGACCACGCCGGCGTTGTATTGTACTCGCCTTTATAGGTCAGCCGGCGCGCCGCACCGCCCGCCAGCGGCATCAGGTAGATTTGCGGCGAGCCCGAGCGATCCGAGGTGAAGGCCAGCGTCGAGCCATCAGGTGAAAACGCGGGGCTCACGTTGATTCCGCCGGAGTGCGTCAGCTCGCGAAGGTCGGAGCCGTCGCGACTGAGCAGATAAAGATTGGTGGCTCCGTCGTGCTCGACCGCGGCCGCGATCTGCTGCCCGTCGGGAGAAATCTCGCCGCCGATTATCATTCCGTGCGCGCTGGATATTTTGGACTCGACCTTTTCCTTCAGGTCGGCCAGATAGAGCGCGGGCTCGCCGCTCTTGTACGACAGGTAGAGAAGAAAGCGCGCGCTTTTGTCGAACGACGGGAACAGATTGATGGTCGGGTTATCGGTGCGGCGGAACAGGTCGCCGCCATCGATCGTCTGAGTATAAATTTCCTTGAAGCGCCCGCCGCCGGTCGAGACGAACGCGAGCTGCGAATCGAACGGACCCTTCTGCCCGGTGGTCGCCTCGAGGATCGCGTCGGCGAACCGGCGCGCCATCCGCGGCACGTCGGCAGCCGAGCCGGTGAAATTCTTGCCCATCATGCGGCGCTGCTGTGCGACGTCGTAGAGCATCGCGGTCAACTGCAGGTTCTGCCCGGTAATCGTCACCGCGCCTTTGACCAGAAAGTCGGCGTTGATCGATCTCCAATCAGCAAAATTGAATTGTCCCAGCTCGTAACCCGACTGCTGCGGATCTTCGACATAGGCATGCGGCGAAATGACCCTGAAGTACCCCGAAAGCTCGAGATCGCGCGTCACGATCGAGACGAATGCGCCCGAGACTTGATGGGTGTCGTCGCCGGAGAGACTTTTCAGGCCGGAGACCGCGATCGACGAAAGCTGCGAGCCGGGGCCCACGATATTCATCTTGATCTGCGCGTGGGCTGCGGTCGCTAGGCTGATCGCGGATGCGATTATCGCAGCGGCAAATATCGGGAGCAGTGGTTTCTTCATCGCTATCGGCGCTATCGGATTGACGGCAAGACAAACCGGGGCCATTCGAGTCCCGCTCCGCACCATCGCCACACCTCCATCAACCTTACCGATCTCCAGGCCCGCGGACTATGACTTCAGATCGCCGAGCCTGAACGTCGCTTCGACCCCGCCGGCCCATTGAGCGCGGTATTTTTCGGGCGGCGGCGCAAACGGCGCCGCGCGCCTTATCGCACGCAGCACCGAATCGTCGAATGCGGCGTCATTGGAACTCTTCGCGATCTTCACCTCGGTCAGCGCACCGTCGGGACCGATCGCGTAATCGACGACCGCGGTCAGATCCGACGATCCGCTGGTAAAGTTCCAAGCCTTCTTAATCTTATCCTGCACCGTCGAAAAGTAGAGCAGAAATTCCGGGTCCTGTTGAATTCCCAGGCTGCCGCTGCCGGGGCCAACTCCATAGCCCGCGCCCTCGCGCGCGCCGCTTGCGGCAACAGGGCCGCCTCCGGCAGGACCGCCGCGCAGGGGAGGTGCAGTGTCGTCATCGTCATCATCTTCGTCCGGATTATTGGCCAGTGCGGCCAGATGCTGCTTAAGCAATTGTTCGCGAATTTTTCGCATCCGAGCGTTGATACTTGCCCCGGTATCCGCCTTTGCGGCCATCACCGGAGTCGCGTGCGGCTTGGGCTCGTGCCGGTTGTGCGCCTTCGATTCCGCGGGCGTAGGCTCGGGAGTCGGATGCGGAGTCCGGCGCGCGTGCGGAGTGCGCGTCGGCGTGGGCGCGGCCTCGCTCGGCTCCGGCGTGGGTTCGGGAGTCGGCTCGGGCGTGTCGGTCGGGGTAGGTTCGGGTTTCCTGGTATTGAGCGCGATCGCGTTCGCGTCATCGGGGGGCGCGAGTTTGGGCTCGGGCGGCTTGGCTTCCTCGGGCTTGGGCGTGTCGGCCTTGGCTTCGTTTGCGGGTTTAGGTGCAGTCAGGCGCGGCAGATGCGTCCCCAGATCGCCGGCAGGGATATTGTCGACGATCTTCACCGTGTAGGCCGGCGGCGGCTCGTTGACGTCGGCGAAGAGCCTGGGCGCGATGAAGATCACGAACGCGAATATCGCTGCGTGACCGAGCGCAGCCACCAGGATGGCCGCGATATAACCGGCGCTCGATGGCCCGTCGTCGCCGCCGTTATGGGGCGGGCTTGCCACGGTTGTGCGTGTCCGCCTCCGAATCCGCATCGATCGGCAGCTCGGTGACCATCCCGACGTTCTCGATTCCCGCGGCCTTGATCGCCGCCATCGTGCGAATCACTTCGCCATAGGGCACCTGCTCGTCGGCGCGGATAAATACCTCGCGGTCGGGACGCTCGCGCGAGATCGCCGCGAGCTTGTCGGTCAAATCGCTCGCGCTGATCTTGGTATCGTTGAGATAAATTTCGTTGGCGCGCGTGATCGAGACCACGAATTGCTCTTCCTTGCCCGACAGCGCTTCGGCCTTGACCTTCGGCAGCGCGACCTGCACGCCCTGCTGAATGATCGGTGCAGTGACCATGAAGATCACCAGCAGCACCAGCATCACGTCCACCAGCGGAGTGACGTTGATCTGCGAGACCACCTGCCCGCGCTGCCCTGAATCAAAAGCCATGCAAACCCGCCGCCTGCGACAAATCGCTACGAAAGAAAGTGACGTTCCGCGATATTCAAAAATTCGGAGGTGAAGTTTTCCATCTCGGTTGCAAGCACCCGAATACGCGCGGTGAAGAAGTTGAAAAACATCACGGCAGGAATCGCCGCGACCAATCCGACCGCGGTCGCTATCAGCGCTTCAGCGATTCCCGGGGCGACCGCCTGGATACTCGACGAATGCGCCGTCGACAACCCCATGAACGCGGTGATGATGCCGCAGACCGTGCCAAACAGGCCGATGAACGGCGCGGCGTTACCGGTAGTCGCCAGGAACGTGGTGCCATACTCGAGCTTGGTCAACTCGACGTTGGCCTGCCGCTTCATCGCGCGCGTAACGTTTTCGATTCCGCCGAGATCAGTCGAGAATTCCGATTGCGCGCCCACCGCCTGGCGCTTCGCCCGCGTCAGTTGCAGCAGCTCCTGGTAGCCCGCGCGAAAGACCTGCGCGACAGGACTGCGGGTGAAGCCGACGCTGGCGGTATGGATCGCGTTTAAGTTTTTCGATTCCCAGAAAATCGTGATGAAGCGTTCCGACTCGCGCCGCGCCCGCGAAATCTGGACCAGCTTGTACAGGCTGATACCCCAGCATCCGATCGAAAAGCCCACCAGTATCCACAGCACGGCCGCGACTACCGGACCCGTGCCCAGCATCAACTGCACCACGCCCAACTGCCCCGCCGCACCTACCTGATGGAGCATACTACCGCCCTGAAACCCAAGATGGTGTTCATTATATGGGTTTCCCACCGGCCAAAACCAGTAATGCCAGCGCGAGGTCTGCCGCGGCGCGCGGTAATGACAATCCTGCGGCGCGCGCAGAAGCATCGGCCGGATCTGTTCCTTCGCCAGTCCCGATTTGAGCGCAGCCCATTCGAGCGCCTGTGCCGCGCGAGCGTCACGGGGCGGAGCGCGGACCGCGACCGCTCGCCGCCAGCAATCGACGCATGCCGCGAGTTATTCGGCTCCAAAATCTCGAAACGTGTCGAAACGGTACAACGTTTGCGGGATCGACCCTTGCACTCGCGTACCGAGTGAATATTCGCTCAAACCACTACCGTGTCGGCTTCCTTCCGATTTGCCTTTCTCTCGCGATCGTTGCCGTCGCCGTCAGCGCGATCATCGCCGCCACCGGCGACACGATCGCCGACCGCGTGCTCGGCCAACTCGAATTCACTACCGGCGCGATCAATCTTGTGGGCGCATCGTCGCTCGACTTCCAGGACGGTGTCATCGTCGATGGGGCAGGGCATCTGTATGCCGCCGATCCAAATAACAACCGGGTTCTCGGATGGAACGATGCGGCCGGATTTGCCGATGGCGCTCCCGCCGATCTCGAAGTGGGCCAGAATGACTTTCTCTCCGCGACCTGCAACCAGGGCGAGAGCCAGCCGAGCGCGACCTCGCTATGCCAGCCCAACGGCGTAGCGGCGGACGCGGCCGGAAATTTGTATGTGGCCGACACCACCAACAATCGCGTTTTGATGTTCGCTACGCCGTTCGCGGGCTTTGCCGGCACGCAGATCACTGGACTCTCGGCAGCGCTGGTCTTCGGCCAGCCCAACGCGCAATCGAGCCTAGCGAACAATGGCGGGATTAGCGCCGGCAGTCTGAGCGATCCGTGGGGCGTTGCGCTCGATTCTGAGGGCGATCTGTTCGTCGCCGATAGCCTGAACAATCGCGTGTTGGTCTTCACCAACCCGCTAGGAAGCGCTGTAGCCTCGACCGTTATTGGCCAGAGTGTCTTCGGGGCTGCGCTATGCAACCAGAGCGCGAATCCCGACGCGAATCCCGGCGCGAGCACCCTATGCTCACCGGAAGGTATTGCGATCGATTCCGGCGGCAATCTCTACGTCGCCGATGCCAGCAACAATCGCGCGCTCGAGTTCGATGCGCCGTTCGTAGATAACGCGTCTGCGCATATCGTGCTCGGCCAGGTTTCCTTCACCGGCAAGACCGCCAACTCCGGCGGTATCAGCGCCTCGACCCTCAACGCTCCTGCCGGTGTCGCGCTCGATCTGGCGGGCGATCTGTATGTCGCCGACACCTTCAACAACCGCGTGCTCGAGTTCAATCTTCCGCGCACCAGCGGCGTCACCGCTGCCGCGATCGTCTTTGGCCAGGGCGGCTCCTTTAGCACCAGCGTATGCGACGGCTCCTCGGGCGTGCTCGCCACCGCGCTCACGCTATGCGGTCCGACCGATGCCGCGCTGGACGGAGCAGGGCATCTTTATGTTTCCGATCAATCCAACAGCCGAATCGCCGAATTCGATACGCCGCTGACTCCCGGCGCCAGTATCAACCGCGTGCTCGGCCAACCCGACGCCATTCATAACGGCGTCAACGAAGTGAAACCGCAGAGTCTGGACTTTCCGCAGGCTGTCGCCGTGGACGCAAACGCGCATCTGTATGTCGCCGACACCGAGAGCAACCGCGTGCTCGGATGGCATAGCGCATCCGCTTTTGCCGACGGCGACCCGGCCGACCTCGTGATCGGCCAGCCGGACTTCGCATCGCGCGCGTGCAACCAGGGCGCCACCGCGCCCAGCGCGCTCAGCCTATGCTTTCCGACCGGTCTGGTGACCGATGGCAGCGGGAATCTTTTCGTCTCCGATACCCAGAACAGCCGCGTGCTCGGCTTCAGCCCTCCCTTCGCGGCGTTTGTCGGTACCCAGATTATCGATCCGACCGCTTCGATCGTGCTCGGACAGGGGGCGAGTTTCGTGCTGGGCACGCAGAATACGGGCGGGATCGGCGCCGGATCGCTCGATCAGCCGCAAGGCGCTGCGATCGATCAGGCCGGCAATCTCTATGTGGCCGATACGGGGAACAATCGCGTGCTCGAGTACAATCAGCCGCTGGCCAATGGCGAGTCGGCCAGCCGCGCATTCGGCCAGGGTTCCACCGGGTCGAATTTCACCGGCGTCCAATGCAACAACAGCGCGGGAAGCGCCGGACCCGCCAGCGCGACTACGCTGTGCCTGCCCGAGGGCGTGGCCGTGGACCCGAGCGCAAATCTCTACGTCGCGGATTCCAACAACAATCGCGTGCTCGAATATAACTCTCCGCTCACGATCGTGGGCGGCCTCACCGGCAGCGGCGACGTGACGGCCGACGTCGCGTTCGGACAATCCGGCTTCACCGCGAACACGGTCAACGCGCCATCGGGAACTCCGGGCGCGAGCTCGCTCGAGTTTCCAGAAGGAGTTGCGGCTGACTCGCTCGGCAACCTCTATGTTGCCGATACGTCGAATACTCGCGTGCTGGGCTTCGTTACGCCGCTTCAGAATCCCAACTCGCCTGACACTACAGCGAGTATCGTGTTTGGACAGGATGACGCGTTCGATTTTGGCGACGCGGTGTGCAACGGCTTCAGCACGCCGCCCAATTCGCCCAGCGCCACCAATCTTTGCCAACCGTCGGGAATCTCGGTCGATGCGTCGGGCAACCTCTACGTAGCCGATACCGACAACAGCCGCGTGCTGGAATTCAACCAGCCTCTTCCGTTCACCGGATCGACTCCGACCGCGACGCCGTCAGCCGCGCCGACTGCGACCGCAACCCCAACGCCAACGCCGAACATCACGCCAACTGCGACGGCTACCGCGACCGTCACCGCAACGCCCACTGCAACCGCGACAGCGACTGCGACCGCAACCGCGACTGCCACGGCGACGCCAACCGCCACTGCAACCGCAACTGCCACCGCGACGGCGACCGTCACCGCAACCCCGACTCGTACTGCAACGCCAACCGCAACCGCGACCTTAACTCCGACCAGCACCCCGACGATGACTCGGACGGCCACTCCTACCGCGACGCCGACCGAGGTTCCGTTCAATCTCACGGTCACTCCGAGGAACGTGAATTTCGGCAAGGTCAGCCTCGGCGATCGCAAGTCGAAGACCATCAGGGTCGCGAATAATGGTAAGCGCGCAGATTCCATCCAGATCGAAACCTTCAGCATCGCGCCCGGGTTCACCGCGACCGACCAATGCGGCGGCACGCTGGCGCCTAAAGGGCATTGCGACTTCATCGTCACGTTCGCTCCCGTCGCGGCAGGCCGCGTAACCGGAACTCTGATGATCGATGACAACGCGAAAAATGGTCCTCAGCACGTTTCCCTGATCGGGACCGGCAAGTAACTCCGAACCGCGCCGCTTGCGCATCCCCCGCAAGCGGCACGGACCCTCTCTCTCGGCCTCGCCACGCCTGCGCGCGCGGATCACTAACGACCCCCGCGATCGATTTTCGCAACCATAGCGCCCGTTCTGAAAAGCGCGCAAATTAGGTGTCTGCCAGCCCTTGAACAGATAGGCCGTGCTTATCTAGTGTCGGGCATCAATTTTCCGGGATAAATCCCGCGGAGGACGAAACAGGTGGCGACCAAGATTGCGATCAACGGCTTCGGACGAATCGGCCGGATGTTCTTTCGCGCGGCGCTTCACAAGTCAGATCTGGAAGTCGTCGCGGTCAATGACATCACCAGCGCCGCCACGCTGGCGCATCTGCTCAAATACGACTCGGTTCACGGCACCCTCAAGCACGAAATCAAAGTTGAGGGCGGCAATATCGTGATCGACGGCAAACATCTTCAGGTTCTGGCCGAGCGCGATCCGGCGAAACTTCCGTGGGCAAAGCTCGGCGTGCAGGCGGTCGTCGAATCGACCGGACTCTTTACCGCGCGCGATAAGGCTGGGCTGCATCTGGCGGCCGGCGCGAAGAAAGTGATCATCAGCGCGCCCGCCGACGGCGCCGACGTCACGCTATGCCTCGGCGTCAACGAAAAAACCTACGAGCCGGGGAAGCATCACGTGATCTCCAACGCCTCGTGCACCACCAACTGCCTCGCGCCGGTCGCGATGGTGCTGCACGAGAGCTTCGGAATCGTCCATGGCCTGATGACCACCGTGCACGGCTACACCGCCGATCAAAACCTGCAGGATGGACCGCATAGCGATCTGCGCCGCGCGCGCGCCGCCGCGCTCTCGATGGTGCCCACCTCGACCGGAGCGGCCAAGGCCATCGGCCTGGTGCTGCCCGCGCTTAAGGGCAAGCTCGACGGAATCGCGGTGCGAGTGCCGACGCCGAACGTCTCGATCGTCGATCTGACCGCGACTCTCGAGCGCGACGCCGACGACAAGGCCGTCAACGCCGCGATGAAAAAAGCCGCCGAGGGTCCGCTCAAGGGAATCCTGGCCTACAGCGAGGCGCCACTGGTCTCGATCGATTTCAACGGCAACCCGCATTCGTCCACCTTCGACGCCCCGCTGACCAAAGTGCTCGGCAACCGGCTGGTCAAGGTGTTTTCGTGGTACGATAACGAGTGGGGCTATTCGAACCGCCTCGCCGATATCACAGCTTACGTGATCGACCGGATGTAGCCGCGCCGCCCGCCGTATACTCTTTCCGCTATGGCGATCATTCCTGTCACCGCGCTCGAGCTTTCAGGGCAGCGCGTTCTGGTGCGCTGCGACTTCAACGTGCCGCTCGCAGACGGGAAAATCACCGACCCCGCGCGAATCGACGCAAGCCTGCCCACGATTCGTTACATCCTTGACGCGGGTGCGACCGCTGTCCTGTGTTCGCATCTGGGCCGCCCCAAGGAACGTTCGCCCCAGTTCAGCCTGAGGCCCGTCGCGGAATATCTAAGCACCGCGCTCGCGCGCAAGATCGCGCTCGCGCCCGATTGCATCGGCGACGTGACCGGCAAGATGATCGCGGCGCTCAAGCCGGGCGACGCGATCCTGCTCGAGAATCTGCGCTTTCACGCCGAGGAAGAGGCCAACGATCGCGACTTCGCCCACGAACTCGCGCGCGGCAAGACTGTCTACGTCAACGACGCCTTCGGCAGCGCGCATCGCGCGCACGCCTCGACCGTCGGAGTGACCAGGTTTCTGCCCGCGCGCGCGGCTGGCTTTCTGATGATCTCCGAACTCGAGGCGCTGCGCGCGGTCACGGAAAATCCCACGCGCCCGATGGTCGCAATACTGGGCGGAGCCAAAGTCTCCGACAAAATCGGGCTCATCAAAAATCTGCTGCCGCGCGTCGATGCGATCCTGATCGGCGGAGCGATGGCCTACACGTTTCTGCGCGCGCAGGGCATCGCGGTCGGCCGCTCGCGGGTCGAAGAAGACAAGATCGAGCTTGCGCGCGAGCTGCTCGCGCTGGCGGAGAACAAGGGCGTCAGGATCGTGCTGCCCTCTGATCATGTTGTCGCATCGGCTCCTGAAGCAGCCGCGGTGGTCGAGATTGCCTCCGAAATTCCCGCGGAAATGATGGGGCTGGATATTGGTCCGGCCACGATCGAACGTTTCAACGCCGCGCTCGCGCCGGCCAAAACCGTCGTTTGGAATGGCCCGCTGGGATTTTTCGAAATTCCTGAGTTCGCGCGCGGCACGCTGGCGGTCGGAGAAGCGCTCGCGAACCAGTCCGGCACGATATCGATCCTGGGCGGCGGAGACACCGCCGCTGCCGTCGCAGGACACGAATGGGCCGCGCGCTTTACCCATATCTCGACTGGAGGCGGCGCGACGCTCGAATTCCTCGAAGGCCGCGAACTGCCCGGCGTCAAGGCGCTTGAGCGATAAGCGCGCCGGCGCCAAGGAAGCTCACGATGCGCAGGCTAATGCTCGCAGGCAATTGGAAGATGAATCTCACCGCGGTCGAGGCGCGCGCCCTGATCGCGGCGATCCGCGCCGATATCGATCGCGACGCCGCCGCGCTCGCGCGCGATCGCGATATTATGCTCGCGCCGGCCGCCGTGATGATCCCTGCCGCGGCGCAGGCTCTGGCCGGATCGTCGATCGCGCTCGGCGCGCAGAACATGCACTACCAGGACAAGGGCGCCTTCACCGGCGAGGTTTCGCCCCCGATGCTTCTGGCGTTTGGCGTGACCCACGTGATTCTCGGTCATTCCGAGCGCCGGCATATTTTTCATGAGGACGATGAGCTGGTGAACCGCAAGATGCTCTCCGCACTGAAGCATCGCATGATCCCGATCATGTGCGTCGGCGAGACTCAGGAGGAACACGACGGCGGCCGTGCGCTCGAAGTTGTGATGCGCCAGTTGCAGGGCGGACTGGCAGGCGTCCCGGCCGAGCATGCGGCGCGGATCGTAATCGCATACGAGCCGATATGGGCTATCGGCACCGGCCGCACCGCAACTCCCGAGCAGGCGCAGACCGTCCACGCCGCCATTCGGCAGGCCGTAGGCGATATGCACGGCCGCCAGAACGCTGAGGCGATGCGGATTCTCTACGGCGGCAGCGTTACGGCCGAGAATGTTGACTCGCTCCTCTCCAAGCCCGATATTGACGGGGCTCTGGTCGGCGGGGCAAGCTTAAAGGCTGACTCCTTTGCGAGGATCGTCCGCGCTGGCCGCGGATGAGAATCTCCGGAATATAAACCAATGTACGTATCGGCTGTAATTGCGATTCACATCAGCGTGTGCGTCGTGCTCGTCGTAATTATCCTGCTTCAGCAGGGAAAGGGCGCCGACGTCGGCGCGGTGTTCGGCGGCTCGAGCTCGACCGTCTTCGGTTCGAGCGGCGCCGGCAACGCGATGACCAAGGCGACGTGGGCGCTCGCGACCGTGTTCTTTGCGACCTCGATCTTTCTGGCCTATGCGTCAACTCAGCGCGTGACCGGAAGTATTTTTAACGGTTCGTCGGCGCCAGCCAGGTCGGTGATGCCCGCCGCGCCCGCGGGCAAAGTCACGGTCCCGGCCGTGCCTGCGGCAGGTGGACCGGCGCCTGTGCCGGCGCCGCCGCAAAAATAAGCCGGCGCAAATCCCATCCGATGCGCGGGTGGTGGAACGGCAGACACGCCAGTTTGAGGGGCTGGTGGCCGAAAGGCCGTGGGGGTTCAAGTCCCCCTCCGCGCACCAAATCCTGATCTCGCCAAACCCTCGATCCGCAAGCCCGCAGTGCTTGTGTACGAACTCAGACCACGCGATAATTCAGAACAATGGCGCCGAAGCAAAAGAAACTCATTGAATGGATGCTATCTGATCTGAGCGGCCCTCGGGCAGTCGAAGGCTTTCGCAAGGCCGCGAATGCGTTCACATCCGACGCTACCCGTTCGGAAGCTTCCGCCAGGAAGGTTCTGATTGACGAGGGAATCTATACCAAGTCAGGCAAACTCTCGAAGAACTACAGTTCTTGATTGCATCGCCTTGCGGCCAGCTTTGTCCTCGCATACCACGGCTGCGAACGGCAGGTCGGCGAGCGTATCCTAAAGGGCGAGGCGTTCAAGCCCAGTAACAACGACTACGATTGGCTTGGTCCCGGAATCTACTTCTGGGAGTCGAACCCCAGGCGTGGTCTGGATTACGCTTCAGAAGTTCTCTTGCGAGCGCGTGCTCGTTCCAGGACCCCATTCGTGATCGGAGCGGTAGTATCGCTCGGCCGATGCCTCGATCTGACAACCTCCGACGGTATCGAGTTTGTTCGCGCCGCATACAAAAGCCTCGCGGACGCAACCAAAGCTGCGGGTCTTCCCCTTCCTGCAAATTCAGACAATGGATTGCGCAGGCATCTCGATTGCGCGGTCATTCGCCGCGTTCATACGATTCTCGCCGCGGCGGGTTCGGAACCGATCGATACCGTCAAGGGAATCTTCGTCGAGGGCAAGCCAATCTATGCAGGCTCGGGTTTTTACGAGAAAACTCATGTTCAGATCGCAGTTTGCAACCCTGAGTGCATCAAGGGCGTCTTTCGGGTGCCCAACAACCAGCTTGATTAGTAGCGACAGAGCGATCGCGCTGTCGCCGATCGATTCGTCTGACGTTCACTCGAACTGGATGCTGCTGAGAAAGGCGTCGGCTTCCTGTTCGCCCGCGGGCGTGCCGCCGTTTGGGCTGCGCTGAGTATAGATAAATCGCACGATGAATCCGGGCGTGCGCGGATCGATACATTCGAGGCTGTCTTCGTCGGTGACCAGCCGATCCACCGAGGGCGCCGTCGTGTTCGCGTAATTCAGCGTCAGCAGCGATTGCGCGTGATAGCGCAGGCAGGTCGTGCCGTGTCCCGCCGCCGGCGAGATCACCTTATCGCCGCCAGGCAGACTCTCGGCCCAGTGCTGCAACTCGTCGGCGTTAGTAACCGTGGTCGGCGGTTCGAAAGCGTAAATCAGAATCTGCGATTCGGCCCGACCGTCATGGCGCGTGAACTCGGCCAGCGTCGGCGGATCAACCGTGTCACGCAGGTACCATCCGGTGCGTTCCGGGCGCTGGAACGAGAAATCTCCGCGCTGCATCCGTCCCGGCAACCCGCCCGCGTCAGTCTGTAAAAGATACGTGCACGACGCCGGCGCGATCGCGCTCAGAATCATCACCGCACATAGCCGTGCGAATCGCTGCAACTTGCGGCTTCCACGATCACGCAGCCCTGCGGGATTCATTGTAATTGATATTCCAGCCGCGCGGCTCAGTCGCGACGGTTATAGCGAGCCCCGCGCGTCGCGGCAATCAATCCGCCGCGCCGACTGCTTTCCACTGCCATGGCGCTGTGGTTTATTCCTGCCTGACACAGTGTTCGCAGATATCAGAAACCGCACGGAATCGGGGGAAACCAAGATGCCGGAAAATGACGGTTCTAAGCTTCTGAAGGGTGCGCTGGTGGTGGTAGGGATAATCTTTGTGATCGGAATTTATCCGCTCACGATTGTCTGGCCCGCAGGATGGGCCTGGCACCTGTCCGGGCGCTCGAATTACCTCGAAATGATTCTGGGAGTCTATGCGACGCTGGGAGTTTTTCTGATTCTCGCCGCGCGCCACCCGCTCCAGAATCTGAGCCTCATCTGGTTCACGGTCTGGTCGAGCATCGTGCATGGCGGGATCATGGGATTGCAGGCATTAGCCAATCCTGAGCATCTCGGGCACCTGCTCGGAGACGTTCCGGCGCTGCTGATTGTCGCTTTGGTGCTGGCGATTCTCACTATTCGCGCGCAACGGGAGAATGCGATGGTGCCGGCCGGGTGACCGGACGCCGTCCGCTTTTGCGCTACTGTTGATTGGCGCCGGGATCGACTGGAGAGCTGGCCGGCTCTTCGGACTCCGAGATATCCAACGACACCAGCATCGTCTGTCTGCCACCCGCGCTGCGATAGACGCCCGCAAGCGGAGTCACGTCGCCATAGTCACGCCCGACCGCGACCCGCAGATGATGGTCTCCCGCGCGTGCGCCGTGCGTCGGGTCGAAACCAATCCATCCTGAGTCGGGGATCATCGCCTCGATCCACGCGTGGCTCGCCTGCTCTCCGAGCGGTCGCCGATTTCCCGGCTCAACCATCGGCGCCAGGTATCCCGACACGTAGCGCGCGGGCACTCCCGCAAGGCGCAGGATGCCGATCATGAGATGTGCGAAGTCCTGGCACACGCCGCCTCCGGCTTGCAGGATCTGGTTCAAATCCGAGCGAACGTTGGTCGCGCCCGGCTCGTAAGCGAACTGCCCGCGAATCCATCCGACGATCCGGCACACGTAATCAACGACCGGTTCATTCATGCGCGGACGCGCCATCCAGAATAGTTTCTTGAGCGGCTCGCTGAATGGCACGTAGCGGCTCGGATGCAGAAAATCGTATTCGAACTGAGAGCGCAGCGCGTCTCCCGCCAGGAATTCGCCGAACGGATGGCGTGGCGCGCTGAGCGCGCGCGGCGCGGTCCGCTCGATCAGCGAATCGGCCACCACCACCAGCTCGCGATGCGCCTCGTGCACCGACAACGCGTGAACGATATTGCCGAACGAGTCGCGATAGTCGATTACCGCGGCGCGCGGAATCACTTCGAGCCGGAACCCTATCGCGCGTTGGCCCGGACTCTCGCGTGGGCGCAGCCGCACCTCGTTGTGCGATTCATAGGCCGGCCGGTCGTAGCCGAAGCGGGTAACATGTCTCACTCGAAATCTCATTCAGACAGTCTTTCTCGATCCATCTTTCCAATATACTCATTCGCCGATTATACTCATTCGAACTTCAAATACTCGGTAAATACTTCTTCGCCGATCCGCGCGCAATCTTCCTGGATGCCGAGTAGATATTCATGCAGTCCCGACTCGATCACCGTCGGCGCGGCTCCCGCCCGCAACCGCACTCCCAGCGAATGCGCCGACGGCACCCGGTCGGTTCCGTTAGAATGCATCCCCGCCGCTTCGACGCGCCCGAGCGCGGAGCCCATCCGATCGATACAAAAACGCGCCGCGCGGGGAAACGAGGCGTCGAAGAGCAGGACCTCGACCACTTTATCCGCGCGAATCAGGTTGCCGTACGAGCGCCGATACGCCTCCAACGCCGACGCGCTGCGCAAAAGCGCGGCCCACTGCGAGAGATCGAGCGGCGAGCCGACATCCTCGAGCTTCGGTAGCAGCACATGATACTTCACGTCGAGCAGGCGCGAGATATTCTCGGCGCACTCGAGCGAGCGACCGATCGCGAGAAAATCGAAGCCAACATCGCGCGAGATCGTGGTCTGGATCACGCCCGCAATCCGGTAGAAGCGCTCGCGCAGCTCGGAGAAGAACCCGTACACGCCGACCGCCTCGAACATCGCGGGCGACCACCTTTGCGTATCGAGATACAGCGTGTTGATTTCGAGCCAGAGTTCGGAGGAAATGCGATGCCGCAGCGCGCTGCAGTTCTCGCGCGCGAATCCTATACAGCTTCTAATTGACGACGGATTCTCATCGTCGAACGTGTAGTAGGCCAGCACCGACGCTTCGTCGTCGGCCGCGTAGCGCGAATCGAAATCGCCGCGATGGCCCGTGATCGCCAGCATCGCACCCCACGCGCCGCTCGGTCCCGCCGGGCTTTCCACCAGCAGATGATAATTCACATCGAGCAGCCGCGCCCGCCATTCCGCGTGTTCGAGGTAACGCGCGGTCCAGTAAAGATGATTTGCAACCCGTCTCAGCACGGCCCATCCAAAACCCAGGTGTCTTTACTGCCGCCACCCTGCGACGAGTTGACGACCAGAGAGCCTTCGCGCAGCGCAACCCGGGTAAGTCCGCCCGCAAGCACGCGCGGTCGCGTGCCCATCAGCACGAAGGGCCGCAAATCGACATGCCGGGCGGCAGGAGCAACGCCGCCTTCGCCGTTATCGACGAGCGTCGGATGCACCGACAGGCTGACGACCGGCTGCGCGATAAAATCTTTCGGATTGGCTTCGATCAGCTTGCGCGTTTGGGCCAGCTCGGTATCGCTGGCGCGCGGTCCAATCACGACGCCGTATCCGCCCGAAGCTCCCGTGGGTTTAATCACAAAGCGATCGAGGTCGCGCAGCACCATCGCGCGCACTTCCGGCTCGCGCAGCAGGTGCGTCTGGACGATTGGCAGAATCGGCTGCTCGCCCAAATAGTAGCGAATCATTTCTGGCGTGTAGGCAAATACCGCCTTGTCGTCGGCGACCCCGGTGCCGATTCCGTTGGCGATCGTCACGCTGCCCGCGCGAATTGCCGC
This sequence comes from Binataceae bacterium (SeqCode), assembly GCA_049281755.1. GTDB lineage: Bacteria > Desulfobacterota > Binatia > Binatales > Binataceae > JBARDN01. The sequence continues at coordinate 3,241 of JBAPSR010000475.1, read as the reverse complement.
CGTCAGCCCCGCGACGCCGAGCATCGAGTCGTGCCGGAACACCACCGGATCGAGGAAGTCGTCGTCGATTCGCCGGTACAGCACGTGAATCTGGCGCAGCCCATGAACGGTTTTCATCCACAGCTTGTGATCGACGCAGACCAGGTCGCGCCCCTCGACCAACTCGACGCCCATCTGCTGCGATAAAAACACATGCTCGAAGAACGCCGAATTAAACGGCCCCGGCGTCAGCAGCGCAACCGTCGGCCGCGAGACTCCCGCGGGCGCCAGCTCGCTAAGGCTAGCGAGCAGGTCTGCGGGATAACCCTCGACGCTGCGCACCCGCGAGGCGCGCAATACTGCGGGCATCAGGCGGGTCGTCACGAGCCGGTTCTCGATCACGTACGACACGCCCGATGGCGTGCGCGCGTTGTCCTCGAGCACGTAGAAGCGTCCGTCAGCGCCGCGCACCAGGTCGATTCCCGCCACGGTGATAAAGCTGCGCCCGGGCGGCGTGATCCCGACCGCACCGCGACGGTATTGCGACGATTCCAGGATCAGGTCGTGTGGAACCAGCCCATCCTTGAGGATATGGGCCTCGCCGTATATATCCGCCACGAACGCGTTCAGCGCGCGCACCCGCTGGATCAGTCCCGCCTCGAGCGTCTGCCAGGTCTGCGCGTCGATAATCCGCGGAATCGGGTCGAACGGAAAAATCCGCTCCGCCCCCTCAGTTTGACCGTATACATTGAAGGTGACTCCCATCCGCAAGAGCATCCGCTCGGCTTGCGTGCGCAGCGACGCGAACTCGGCGCCGTCCATCTGAAGCAGGCTCGACGCGACCGGAGCGCACCACGGATGCGGTCCGCCGGCGGACGCAAACATTTCGTCGAACATTCCGGAGGGCGGCTGATATGCCGCGAAAACAGGCGCATGCATGCCCGCCTGCGAGGCATTTATCGATACTCCCAAGACAATCTCCTAGGCGCATTCTCCCGCGCCGACGCCGGCGTGTATCGGGATAGCCCCAGGAGCAATCGACGTGCCTCGGCCTCGGCATCATCACCGCGCGGAAAGAGCCGTCCCCCCCGGGCCGATGACTCTTCGCGTCGGCCGACGAGCCGTCGGCCACCACTGACGGAAAAAGCGATGCTGCTTAGCCGAGGGCGAGACTAAACTGCCGCTCCGAGCACGACGACACCTCAGCCGGCTTCTGCGCGTCGAGCTCGTCCTCGTGCGCGACCGGAAAGCCGTGGCGGCGGCGCAAACGATCGAAGATCGCGCGCATCCGATCGTCGTACGCTTGCGGCGCGTACGGCGAATGCCCGTAGAACGCGTCTATTCTCTGCGCGAGTTCCGGAAAATTCTCGCGGACAAACGGGATAAACCGACGCGCGGCCGCGGGCATGAGAAACAGCGTGCGCCACCATACACCTTCGGCTCCCGCCTTGCGCGCCATCCGGATCACGCTCTCGATCGCCGCCGGATCGTCGGTCAGCCCCGGGATCATCGGCATCATCATGACGTTGCATCGAATACCCGCCCGCGCGAGCGTGTTTAGCGCGCGCAGCCGCAGGCCGGGGCGCGGAGCGCGCGGCTCGAGGATTCGCTGCAGCCGCCGGTTGAGCGTGATCACGGAAAAGTTCACCTGGATTCGCGAGCGCCGGTTAATCGCGAGCAGCAGGTCGAGGTCGCGCGTCACCAGCGCCGACTTGGTCGTGATCGAAAGATTCAAGCCCGAGAGCTGCGCGAACACCTGCAGCATCGAGCGCGTCAGCCCGTACTTGCGCTCGGCCGGCTGATACGGATCAGTCGCGGTGCCGATCGCGATCGCGTCGGTGCCGATCGGCGTGCGCGAAAGCGTATGCGCCAGCACCTCGGCGGCCATCCGCTTGACGAAGATGCGCCGCTCGAAATCCATTGGGTCGCGCAATTCCAGGAACTCGTGGGTATACCGCGCGTAGCAATAGACGCATCCGAACTCGCATCCGCGGTACGGATTGATCGTCCACCGAAACGGCATCCGGGAGCCGGTGCATCGATTCAGAATCCGATGCACCGGCATCTCGACAAACTCGACCCCCCTGGTTGCCTCGTCAGGAACCAGACGGTCAGGGCGGAGTGGCAACGTAGCGACGGCGTTCATTTGGATATTTTCGCTTTTTCTTCGCTCGATGTCAACCCGCATAAAATATACTCGGCGCGCTCACGATTTAGATTCCCATCGATCGAATAAAACACGAGGCATATCGCTGGTTTTCGCCATTTCTGCTGGCGCGCTGTCGTTTCCGCATCCTGGAATGACCAGCACGAAATCCCGCGTCGTGCAGAATAGATCGAATGGAAGCAATTACCTTCGCGGCGGCGAACAGGTTTGACTTACAGGTAGGCAAAGGCGGCGCGGACTCGATCGCGGCCGCCGCTTTCGAGCACATCGCCGTGGGTGACGATCACGCGGTCGAAATCCCATTGCAGGATTCTCGCGACCGACACGCGGGCGGCTTCATGATCCGTGATGGCTCGGCGGACCAGGCGATGCGGCCCGAAATGTCCGGCTGCTCCGCTTATCCAGTTGAACACGCGCGCCTGCGCCGCATCCTGCCGCGACACGTTGAACACCAGGTCGGTGAAAATCAGCGTGTGGGTTGCGGGATGGTAGAAAACAATCTCGTTCAAGAAAGGCGTGCCGCCGAAAAGGTGGTGCTCGATTTGGCCTTGCCAGTCCGGATCGGCTTCGTCACCAAGAATCGACGTGAAGGTCAAATCCTTTCGTTTACTGGAAAGATCAGGTGCTCCGTGGAGCTTTGCCTCGGGATAAGCTTTCAGGTACTCGCCGACGAACAAGTGATGGGCCTTCGACGGCGCGACGATCTCGCGCACGGCACCAATTTCGTCCAGCGCGGCGCGGGTTTCGGGATCCAGTAAGATGGGCGAATGGAGGAACAGGCTCCCGTTCGCGAGTCTAATCACCGTCATCCGGGTTCTTATGTCTCCGAAGATAAACGGCAGCTTGAACGGCCGGTCTGCGACCCACAGGTTGGGCGCGAGATTTCTGAGCGATGGAGTCGTAGCCATCCGCTTTATCCTGGCATTTCCTTCGATGACTGTCAGTCAGGCTTCCATCAGCGCCAAGCAGATTGCAAACGCGAAGTGCCGCCCAAGCGTGATTATTCCGATACCGTTTAGACCCACCTAAGCCACCGTTTCTGAGAAAATCTTCAGCATTGCCGCGGAACATTTTTGACGACGATCATCGAAATTT
>JBAPSR010000474.1:0-2209 GCA_049281755.1 Binataceae bacterium (SeqCode) | reverse complement strand
TTTCGGGTGTCACCGCACGCATTCCGTCACGAATGAAACGCACCGTGTTCGTAAGTGCAATCGTGCCACTCGACGGCGAGCGTCTCACCGATCCCGCGAATCCCGCGACCAAGCCGATGCTCGATCTGGTCGCGTCGCGGCCCGACCGTTCACTCCCAGTCGAAATGATGGGTCCGCAATTCTACGAAGGCTTGATGAACGACGTCCCGCCCGCGATGCGCACATGGATCGACGCTTCGCTGTGTCCGCAGCCGTGGGGACCTGCGAGCGATCCCGTCCCAATGAAAGCGTTCCACGAATCGGGCGTGCCGACAGGCTACCTCGTCTGCGAGAATGATCAGACGCCGGTCGCCGGCGCGTCGGGATGGCATCCGTTTTATTCGAGCCGGCTAAAGAATCCCGCGATCAAGATCGTGAAGTGCGGTCACGAGATAATGTTCACGCATCCAGAGGAATGCGCCCGCGCCCTGCACGAGTTCGCGCTGATGTGATCACGCCGGGTAGCGCGCGATCAGGCCGCGGGCGATTACCAGCGCCTGAATTTCGTTGGTGCCTTCACCGATCATCATCAGCGGTGCGTCGCGATAGAAGCGCTCGACCGGGAACTCTTGCATGAAGCCGTAGCCGCCGAGCACGCGCATCGCGTCGAGCGAGATCTTCGCGCACGCCTCCGACGCGAACAGCTTCGCCATCCCGGCCTCGACGTCGCAGCGCTCGCCTGCGTCTTTTTTTCGCGCGGCGCTCGCGACCAGCAGGCGCGCGGCCTCGACGCGCGTGCCCATGTCGGCGAGCAGCAACTGCACTGCCTGATGCTCGCAGATCGGTTTGCCGAATGTCGTCCTTTGCTGCGCGTAGCGAATCGCGGTTTCGAACGCGGCCTGCCCTACTCCGACCGCGCGCGCCGCCACGTTGATGCGCCCGACCTCGAGCGCGCTCATCACCTGCTTGAAGCCGAGGCCCTCGGCGCCGCCGATCAGGCTCGCGGCCGGCACCGCGAGATCGTCAAACGTCACTTCGCAGGTATCGATTCCCTTGTAACCGATTTTCTTGAGATTCGCGCTCACCGCCGGTCCCGCATCGTTCTTTTCGACTGCGAACATGCTGATGCCCGCGTATGCGGGTTTCGCGCGCGGGTCGGTCTTCGCCGCGACCGCCAGCATCGTGCCGTTGCGCGCGTTGGTAATGAACATCTTGCTGCCCTTGAGCACGTAATCGTCGCCGCTGCGCACCGCCGTGGTGCGGATCGATTGCACGTCGCTTCCGGCGTGCGGCTCGGTCAGCGCAAGCCCGCCGCGCTTCTCGCCGCGCGCCATCGCCGGCAGGAAATATTCCTTCTGCGCGGCGGTGCCGTGATGCGCGATGATGAAGGCCATAATCAGGTGGCTGTTGATCACGCCGGCGAGACTCATCCATCCGCGCGACAGCTCCTCCATTACGCGCGCATAGGTCGCGAACGCGAGGCCCAAGCCGCCGTGCTCGACCGGAATAGTCGCGCCAAAGAGTCCTAGCTGCTTCATGGCGGCGACCATCGCATGCGGATACTCGTCGCGATGCTCGAGCTCGGAAGCGAACGGGATCACCTCGCGCGCGACGAACTCGCGCACGGCGGCGATTATGTCGCGATCATAAACTTCATCCATCGCTTTAACTCCTCGCGGCGGCGCCCGGGGGGTGAATCGGAAACGCGCGCCTGGCATATGTGCGTCTAGCAAATCACGCCGCCTGCGCGCCATCGACCCGTCCACGCTTTTGCGATGGAGCGCCGCGCGCGGCGTGCTAGTCTCGTCGCGATGCGGCTTCGGGTCGACGACATCGCGGTCAACGCGGGCGCGTTTCGCTTAGGTCCCCTCACGCTCGAAGCGGGAGACGGCGAGTATCTGATCATTCTCGGGCCGACCGGTGCGGGAAAGACGGTCACGCTCGAAACCATCGCGGGGTTGCGCAGGCCAACCGCCGGGCGAATCCTGATGGACTCGCGCGAGGTCACCGCGAGCGCGCCCGAGTCGCGGCAAATCGGTTTTCTCTATCAAGACAGCCTGCTCTTTCCGCATCTGAGCGTGCGCGCGAATCTCGCCTACGGGGCGCATCGGATTGCGCGCGCCGAGCGCGCGGCGGCGATTACACGGCTGGCGCGGATGCTCGAAATCGAGCCGCTGCTGGACCGGATGCCGCGTGGGCTCTCCGGCGGCGAGCGGCAGCGGGTCGCGAT
>JBAPSR010000473.1:0-6647 GCA_049281755.1 Binataceae bacterium (SeqCode) | reverse complement strand
GCGGCGCGCTCGAAGGTCGGCCACCATTTGTTCCATCCGGCCGCGCTGTCGTCCCACATCGCACGCTGGTCGCGCTTGAGCACATTTGGATCGGGCGTGGATTCAGTCATCGTCTCACTCCTTGGAGTTCGCTGATCTATATCATTGCTTGAGCACGACGGCACCGCGCACCCGCGCGATCGTCACCGGAAAATCGCGATTCAACCCCGGATGCTGCGTGGCGCCGGCAGAGCGATCCTCGGCTACCACGACGGCGGGATTACCTCCGCGCTGTGCGCGTTCGCGCTCAGAGGGTGGCAGGTAGTAGCGCACGACCTCGACCGCGTATGCGGGCCGCGCGCTGAGCGTGGCGCCGGGCGCGAGATTTTTAAGCGCGATCGCAGTCGCCTCGCGCCACTGGACGTCGTGCGGTTTGCGCGCGTAGCTCCAGATGTGTCCGAGCGACAGCGCCACTATCGCGGCTAGCGCGACGCCGCGCGCGGTTGCGTTGCGCAGCTCGCAGATGCCGATCGCGGCGAGAAAAAAGAACGGCACGAAACACGACAGCACGTAGCGTTCGACCAGTACCGGCGCGAACGCATACGACGCGATCATCATCATGATGACCGGCGCCCACATCCACACCAGCGCGAATGCCACCGCGTCGCGTGCGACGCGCCATCCGCGAACCGCGCCCCACGCCGCCAGCACCGCCAGCGCCGGAAACACGAAGCTGCCCGCGGCCTTGTTGAACAGCGAGATTGGCTCCCACAGCGCCGGCCGCCCGATCCATTGGAGCGTCCCGCGATCCACCGCCGCGCCGCCATTGTGCAACTCCGCGAGCATCAGCGGCGCGAAAGCCGCGCCCGCGATCGCAAGCGCGATCGCTACCGCCCACGCGCGCCGCGACTCGGCGGCTAGCGGACTAACGCCGGAGCGCAACAGCAGATACACGAGCCAGATCGCTTCGGCCGCCGGAATCAGGATTGCGAAAAAGTTGATAGTCACTGCCGCCCCGGCCAGCGCTCCAACTCCGATGTAGTTGCCGATCCCGCCGCGCCGCGACGCGCGAATGAAGCAGCCCGTTTGCGCGAGCAAAACCGCCAGCATCATCGAGTACATTCGCAGCTCGCGCGAATATTTAAGCATGACGAGGCTGACTGCGAATATCAGCGCGGCGATCGCCGCGGCCAGGCACGCGTCGGCGTCCGGCAAACCGTTTGCGCCGCCGCAGTCGGGTGACGCGATCAGCAACTCACGCGCGACCCAGAACACCAGCAGGATCGAGAGCGTGCCGAATAGCGCAGAGAGCGAGCGCAGCGCCGCGATTCCGTCTCCGAACATCGCGATCCACCAATGCAGCACCACCTCGTGCGCGGCGACCTTTCCGGGATTGAGCTGCTCTCCGAGCGCGATAACCTGGGTCACGCTGGGCGCCGCGGCGGCAGCCCAGGTGGCGGCTTCGTCGGCGGACATCTCGCTTGCGTCCAAATTGGCGAAGCGCAAAACCGCTCCTGCGGCCAGCGCGAGAATCAAAATCACCAGCCAGAGCCTGGGCATGGAAAGAATTCGATCGCGAATGATCGGTTGGTGCGGATGCGCGGATCCAGTCAGAGCCCTTTTTTCAGTTGCGGTGCGGCGCGGAAGCCCACCGTGCGCATTGCGGGAATCGTCATCGCGGCTTTGGTGCGCGGATTGTACCCCGTGCGCGAGCGATGACGCCGCACGGTGAAGGTGCCGAAGCCCGGCACCCAGAAGCGTTTGTCGCGCCGAATCGACCGCGCAATCTGTTCGAACGCAAGGTCGATCGTAGTTTCGACGGACTTGCGTGGCTGGCGCGAAACTCGCGCCACGGCATCGATCAGCTCCGCCTTGGTCATCGCCGGTTCCTCCCGCGTGATCACTATGGCAGAACCAGTCCAGGGGCAAACACCGCGTGCGGCGCAAAACCCGGGCGTCGCTCAGCCCGGCGTGCGAATCCGCTCGGCCTCGCGCCAGACCAAGCCCCAGCGCACGCCCTGGTCGCTGACGATAACCGCGCCGGCGCCGAAGCGATTCATCGCCCGCAGCAGGATCATCGCGCCCGCATAGATAACGTCGACGCGACCCTCGAGCAAGCCGGGGAGCTTGCGGCGCTCCGCCGCGGGGCGCGATCGAAACAACTCGACCACACGCTCGACCTCGGCGCGCGTTAGCACGTGGCCATGCACGATCGAGGCGTCATACTCGGTCATCGCGAGCGCGACTGCGCAGATGGTGGTCACCGTGCCCGCGATCCCGACCATCTTCGCCGGCTGGAAATTCCACTGCGCCGCGTCGATCGCGGAGTCGATCGCGCTGGTCAGCGCCAGTACGTCGGCGGCTGACGGCGGATCGCTGTGGATGCAACGCTCGGTCATCCGAACTGAGCCGATTTGCAGGCTCACCATCGCGAGCGGATGGCCGGGCTCGGCGCGAATCAGCTCGGTCGAGCCGCCGCCGATATCGACGATCAGGATTGGGAGCGAGGGATCGATCGCGAGGCCGCGCGTTACCGCCAGATGCGACAGGCTTGCTTCCTCGAGCCCGGAGATTGTTTCGAGCTCGACGCCGGCGCGCTCACGCACTCGCGCGATAAACTCGGGCCCATCGGCTGCGTCGCGCAAAGAGGCAGTACCGGCGGCGACAAAGCGCTCGACGCCGAGCGCGCGTCCGCGCGCGGCGAATTCCTCGATCGCGCCGAGAGTCAGCGCGGCGGACCCGGCGTCGAGGCGGCCGTTCTGGTCCAGTCCGCGTCCGAGCCGCGTGATTCGCGAGCACTCCAGGAGCGGTCGTGGCGGTGCGGAGCCGTCGATCTCAACCGCCAGCATCAGAACCGTATTGGTGCCTACGTCGAATGCGCCGAGTTTCATAGGACGCTCGCTGCGAGTTCGCGCTCGCGCGGCTCGAGCGCGTGCGCTGCGATCCATTGGTCGATTGCCTTAAGCGCCCGCTCGCCCATCGCGATTTTCTTCTCGCGCGCTCGCGTGCGGAACTTGAGCTCCGGCATGAGTCCGTAGTTGGCGTTCATCGGCTGGAAATCGCTGCGCGATTCGTCGGTCACGTACGCGACCAGCGAGCCGAGCGCGGTCTCGCGCGGCGGCACCACCAGCGGACGATCCGCGATAAGGTGCGCCGCGTTGATCGCGGCGAAAAGGCCGGCCGCGGCGGATTCCACGTAGCCCTCGACGCCGATCATTTGTCCCGCAAGGAACAAATCGCCGCGCGAGCGCAGTTGCAGCGTCGGATGCAGCAGGCGCGGCGAATCGATAAAGGTGTTGCGATGGAGCGAGCCCAGGCGCACGAACTCGGCGCGCGCGAGGCCCGGGATCATCCGCAATACGCGGCGCTGCTCCGGATAGGTCATCTTGGTTTGAAAGCCGACGATATTGTAGATGCGCCCCGCGTGATCGTCCTGGCGCAGTTGCACGACCGCGAAAGGCCGCGCCCCCGTGCGCGGATCGGACAGCCCCACCGGACGCATCGGCCCGAACGCGAGCGTCATCGGTCCGCGCCGCGCCATCTCCTCGATCGGCATGCAGCCCTCGAAGTAAACCGGCTTCTCGAACGGGTGCAGCGTAATCTTTTCCGCGGCGACGACCGCGCCGATGAACCCATGGTACTCGGCCTCGGTCATCGGGCAGTTGATGTAATCGTCGCCGCCGCGTCCGTAGCGGGAGGCGCGGAACGCGATACTCATGTCGATCGAATCGGCGGCGACGATCGGCGCGATCGCGTCGTAGAAGTATAGATTGCGCGGCCCGATAATAGCGCCGAGCGCGTCGCCGAGAGCGCTGCTGGTGAGAGGACCGCTCGCGACGATGGTTAAAGTAGCGGGAATCGCCGCCGCTTCGGCGCGGACGATCTCGATCAGCGGATGCGCGCAAAGCGTCGCAGTGATGAAGCCCGAAAAGTCTTCGCGATCTACCGCCAGCGCCGATCCTGCCGGAACGCGCGCCCGATCAGCCGCCGCGATCACGATTGATCCGAGCCGGCGCATCTCTTCCTTGAGCACGCCGACCGCCGTCTCGAGTCCCGCGTTGCGCAGCGAGTTCGAGCACACCAGCTCCGCGAAGTTCGCCGTCTGGTGCGCCTCGGTCATCTTGACCGGACGCATCTCGACCAGCCGCACGCGCCGTCCGCGCCGCGCGAGCTGCCACGCGGCTTCGCTGCCGGCGAGACCCGCGCCAATTACGGTTACGACTTGATCTGACATGATAGGTATCGCGATCGTGCCCCGTTTGAGCGCCGCTGTAAACCACATCCGCGCCCGGAACCATCTCAGCGCGATTGCCCTTGATGCGCGGGGGCACTAGCATCCGTTTTCGCATGATTTCTTTGCGGAGGCATCGAGATGAAGCGCAAGCCCGCTGGACGTATCGCCACAAAGGCGCCACTTGCCGGCGCTCGACGCGCGCACGCGCGCGCGAAAAATCGCGCGGCCGTCGTCACCACGGTCCTGATGGTTGGCACGCGCAAGGGTGCGTGGCTCTTTCATTCCGATTCGCAGCGGCGCAAATGGACCATCGACGGGCCGCACTTCCTCGGCCACATCGTCAATCATCTGACGCTCGATCCGCGCGACGGTGCGACGATGCTGATGGCGTCGAAGACCGGGCATCTCGGACCGACGATTTTCCGCTCGACTGACATGGGCCGCACCTGGACTGAGGCTTCCCGGCCTCCCGCGTTTCCCAAAGCGCCCGAAGGCTCCCGCGCGCTCGCTGTGGACTACACCTTCTCGCTCGCGCCTGCGCATCCGAACGAGCCGAATGCCTGGTACGCGACCACCTGCCCGCCGGGCCTGTTTCGCAGTGAAGACGCGGGCGTGACCTGGACGCCGATAGCAGGATGGAACGAGCATCCGATGTACTGGCAGTGGAACAATCCCGACGCGGGCACGCCCGACGGATCGATTCTGCAGTGGGTCACGATCGATCCGCGCGACGCGGCGCATATGTATGTCGTCACGTCCGAGGGCGGAGTGTTCGAGTCGCACGACCATGCGGCGTCGTGGCGTCCGCTCAACCGAAACGTCGAGGCCGGCTTCCTGCCCAATCCGCACCCGGAGTTTGGGCAGGATACTCACTGCCTGCAGATGCATCCGCTCGCGCCCGACCGCCTTTATCAGCAGAGCCACTGCGGAATTTACCGGCTCGATCGCCCGGGCGACGAATGGCTGCGGATCGGGCGCAACATGCCGGAGGAGATCGGCGATATCGGATTTCCGATCGTACTGCATCCGCGCGACCCCGAACGCGCGTGGGTTTTTCCGATGGACGGCACCACCGTATGGCCGCGCACCAGCCCGGGCGGACGTCCGGCGGTTTATCTCACGCGCGACGCGGGAACCTCGTGGGAGCGCCAGGACCGCGGGCTTCCGCGCGCGCAGGGATGGATGACGGTGAAGCGGCAGGGCTTCACCGCCGACGATCGCGATCCGCTGGGACTCTACTTCGGCACCACTTGCGGCGAGCTATGGGCAAGCATCGACGAGGGCCGCCGATGGCGCCAGCTCGCGGCGCATCTGCCGGAGATCTACTCGGTCGAAGCGGCAACGGTTGCGTGATGCGGGTGCTGATTCCGAGCCAGCTTCGCTCCTACACCCACGCGGCGGAAGTCGCGGGAGCGGGGCGCACGCTCGAAGAACTGGCGCAAAACCTCGACGCGCAATTTCCCGGAATTCGCTTTCGGATTATCGACGAGCAGGATCGCATTCGCCGCCATATCCGGATTTTCGTAAACGGCGAAGCCGTGAACACGCTCGCGATCACGCTGGCGCCGACTGACGAAGTGCAGATCGTAGGCGCGCTGACCGGCGGGTGATTCGCCGCCGCGCGCGACGCGATTGTTGCCGCTATGCGAACGCGCTACAAGAGTTGCGATTCGCAACCTTCTGGAGGAACCCCCGATGACCACCCTTTATGGAACTTCGCAGTCGCGCGCCGCGCGTTCAATCTGGGCGCTCGAAGAACTGGGCGTCAAATACGATCACGTCCCGACCAGCTTTGCGGGCGAAACCCGCACCCCCGATCACCTCAAGCGCAATCCCAACGGCCACGTTCCCGTGCTCGAGGACGGAGGCCATCACTTCTGGGAATCGATGGCGATAAATCTCTACCTCGCCGAGAAGTACGGCAAAGCGCCATTTTGGCCCGCGTCGGTCGTCGATCGCGGCCACGCCTACCAGTGGAGCTTCTGGGCGATGACCGAGGTCGAGCCGTCCCTGATGACGGTTCTGATGCACAAGCTGTTTCTGCCCAAGGAGCAGCGCAGCGACAAGGCGATCGCCGAGGCCACGACCGCGCTTGGCGCGCCGATGGCAGTGCTCGACGCGCACCTGAAACGCCACGCGTATCTGCTCGGCAATGATTTTACGATTGCCGACTTGAATGCCGCCGCGGTGCTGAGCCTCGCGGCATTCGTGCAGCTCGATCTCTCCAGCACCTCGACCGCCAGGGCGTGGTTCGACACCTGCCTCGCGCGGCCGGCGTTCAAGAAGGCGAGCACGATGAAATAGGCGGGTAACGCATCATCGATAGTAGCGAGCGGCCGCCGCGAAAACCTCGTGGCGGCCGTTTCGCGGCTTCCGTTCGGCTTGAAAAATTATAAAGCGGCGGTGGGCGTCGGTGTCGCCGCGGGCGTCGGCG
>JBAPSR010000472.1:0-6314 GCA_049281755.1 Binataceae bacterium (SeqCode) | reverse complement strand
CTCGCGCTCGACGACGGCGCCGCCGCCCATTTCGTCGGCACGCGTCTCAAAGAAGTAGTCTCGTCGCGCCCCCGCGCCCGTGCCTTCCGCGTATCCTTCAGCGCCGGCAAAGTGATCGAGACCGCGCTGGCAGTCCGATACCTCGGCCGCTCAAAGTCCGCAAAGAAACTCGACTGAACCGTACCCTCTCCCGAGCCTCCAATCGTCATTCCGAGCCATAGGCGAGGAATCCCGCGACGTCCGTGCACTCATCCGCGAGCAGTTAGCCAGCCAAGAGCCGACCACGGGATTTTCTTCGCTTTGCTCAGGACAGGCTCTCGCGACAGCCGGAGCCTGCCGAAGGGCGCGGGAATGACAATCGCAGAAGGCTGCATGTGCATGGAGCGCCAATCATCGCCACGCAGACGGGCGCGTCGCGACGCGCCCCTACGAACCAGGAATCCTCTCTTCGTAGCGGCGGCTCGAGAGCCGCCCGCCCCTCGATCGTGACACGTCCGCAAAAGCCACCCCGTCCGTCATCCCAAACGGACTCCGTTCATTTAGTCCAATGCCAGCACGGGTTTAACGCGTTTTAGTCGATGCGCCGGCTCCCTAACGAGTGTTCGGGTTTTTGCCAGGTTTGTTCATGGCTGAACTGTTCAGCCTTATGCCCGAATCCACTTCGTGCAAAACTGTTCCCGTGGAAGCAAACCGCACACTTTTCCGCGTCACTTTGCCAGCCTCATTCCACGCGGATGCCTCCGCGACCAGGCGCAGTCATCAATCCAACCACCAAGGCACGAAGGCACAAAGGAATGATTCATTTCCGCGCGCCGCGCGCGGAAATGAATATTCTTCGTGTCTTGGTGTCTTCCTTACTTGGTGCCTTCGTGTTTAGTCTTTCTTGGCCGCGAACCGTCCAAAAATCGAGTACCGAAAAAGCTGCAAAAACGAACCCATTGTCGCGAAATCGGCAGCATTTTCAAGGAGTTTATTTTTTCAGCGACTAAAAAAGATACCAAACGAACCCACCGAAATTTGGCCGTTTTCAAAAATCCAAGGCACAACCTTGTCCAGAATCAGCCGAAGCGCGCACTGATGACAGCCTACCGGTTCTGGCTTAGAATCCCGCTCTCGATTGACGCGAGAGGCAGCACATGGCGGCAGTGACCAGCATCAGCGAAATCAGGGCGCGCGAGATACTCGACTCACGCGGAAATCCCACCGTCGAGGTTGACGTGCGGCTCCAAGGCGGAGCCTTCGGACGTGCTGCCGTTCCTTCCGGCGCATCGACGGGCGTGCACGAAGCGCTCGAGCTTCGCGACGGCGACAAGCGGCGCTTCGGCGGCAAAGGCGTGCTGAAAGCGATCGCTAACGTGAACACCACGATCGCCGCCAAGCTGAAGGGCGCGGACGCCGCCGACCAGCAGGCCGTCGACGAGGCGCTTATCGCACTGGACGCAACGCCGAACAAATCGAAGCTGGGAGCCAACGCGATCCTGGGCGTGTCGCTCGCCTCGGCTCACGCCGCCGCCGCCGCACGCGGTCTGCCGCTCTATCGTCACCTGAATCCGAACGCGCATATCCTGCCGGTGCCGATGATGAATGTGCTCAACGGCGGAGCGCACGCCGACTCGAGCGTCGATATGCAGGAGTTCATGATCGTGCCGCAGGGCGCGCCGACTTTTGCCGAGGCGGTTCGCGCCGGGGCCGAGGTTTTTCACGCGCTCGCCGCGGTGCTCAAGAAGGCTGGCCATTCGACCAACGTTGGCGACGAAGGCGGCTTCGCCCCGAGCCTCAAAAACAACGAGGAACCGATCGAGGTGATCCTGCAGGCGATCGCCAACGCCGGCTACAAGCCCGGCGCCGAGGTCGCGCTCGCGCTCGATCCCGCATCGAGCGAGTTTTTCGAGAACGGAAAATACGTATTCTCCCGCTCCGACAAAAGCGCGCGCGATGCGGCCGCGATGGTGAAATTCTACGGCGGATGGCTCGCGAAGTATCCGATCGTGTCGCTCGAAGATCCTCTCGCCGAGGACGATTGGGCCGGCTGGCAGCTTTTGACCCGCGAGCTTGGCGCCAAGGTTCAAATCGTCGGCGACGATATCTTTGTGACCAATCGCGAACGCCTGGCGCGCGGAATCAAGGAGCAGACCGCCAACTCGATTCTGATCAAGCTCAACCAGATCGGCACGCTCACCGAAACCCTGGCGACGATCGCGATGGCGCGCGAGGCCGGCTTCACTTGCGTCATCTCGCATCGCTCGGGCGAAACCGAAGACACCACCATCGCGGACCTCGCGGTGGCTACAGGAGCGGGACAGATCAAAACCGGATCGCTAAGCCGTAGCGAACGCAACGCCAAATACAACCGCCTGCTGCGAATCGCCGAGGAGCTGGGCGAGCGCGCAGTGTACCCGGGCGCGTCGGCGTTCGCGCGCGGCGCAACGTCGCGCCGGACTTCGCGATGAGCCAGCGGCCGCCGGTCGCGGCGCTGATAATCTTCGACGGATGGGGTTTAAGCGCCGGGCGCGAGTCCAACGCGATCGCGAAGGCGCGCACGCCCGTGATGGACGCGCTGCTCAAGACCTGCGCGCATACCGCGCTTGACGCGTCGGGCGAGTCGGTCGGTCTGCCGCCCGGAGTGATGGGAAATTCTGAAGTCGGCCATCTGACGATCGGCTCGGGCCGCGTCATCTATCAGGACCTGATGCGGATCACGAAAGCGATCGAGAGCGGAGCGTTCGCGCGCAACGCGGCGATCCTCGGCGCGATTCGCGCCGCCAAATCCTCGCGCCGCGCGCTGCATCTGTGGGGTCTGCTTTCCGACGGCAGCGTGCACAGCCATATCGATCACCTGTTCGCGATTCTCGATCTCGCCGCGCACGAGGGCCTCGGCGATATCGCCGTGCATGCGGTGCTCGACGGACGCGACAAACCTCCGCGCTCGGCGCTTCCGTTTATCGACGCGCTCGAAGCGAAGCTCAAGCAGATTGGACGCGGACGAATCGCGACGGTTCAGGGGCGCTACTACGCGATGGATCGCGACAACCGATGGGATCGTATCGAGCGCGCGTGGCGCGCAATCGTCGAGGGCGAAGGCGCGCCGGCTAACAGCGCGCGCGAGGCCGTCGAGCGATCGTACGCCGCCGGCAAGAACGACGAGTTCGTCGAGCCAGGCATTATCGGTGCGCCCGCGAAGATCGACGACGGCGATCAAATCATCTGCTTCAACTTCCGCGCCGATCGCGCGCGCGAGCTGACCGCCGCGCTCGCGCTGCGAGACTTCAGCGGCTTCCAGCGGCCGCGAGCGCCCAAGGTCGGATACGTCTGCATGACCGAGTACGACCGCTCATTCGGACTGCCGCTCGCGTTCGGTCCCGACGACGTGCGCAACACGCTGGCCGAGGTTCTGGCGGGCGCGGGAGTTGCGAACGTGCGCATAGCCGAGACCGAGAAGTACGCGCACGTAACTTATTTCCTGAACGGCGGAATCGAAAAGCCTTTCGCCGGCGAAGAGCGGGTCATGATTCCCTCGGCTAAAGTCGCGACTTACGATCTCGAGCCCGCGATGCGCGCGCACGAGATCGCGGCTCGCGCCGCGCAGGAAATCGAAAGCGGGAAATTCGGCGTCGTGGTGATGAACTTCGCCAATCCCGACATGGTCGGCCACACCGGCCATTTCGACGCGACGGTCAAGGCGGTCGAGGCGGCGGACGCGGCGCTGGGAATCGTGCTCGACGCGATCGCGAAACGCGGCGGCGCGGCGCTCATCACGGCCGATCACGGCAACGCCGAGTTCATGGCCGATCCCGCAACCGGCCAGCCGCACACCGCGCACACCACCAACCCGGTCCCGCTGATTCTGGTCGATCCGAAATTCCACGGCCGCCTGCGCGACGCCGGCACCCTCGCCGACGTAGCGCCAACATTCCTCGCGATGCTCGGCTTGGCAGCACCCCGCGAAATGACCGGCCACGATCTGAGGCTGCAGGTATCTTGATGCCCCCTAGTCGGTCCTCAAAGGCGCAACCTCGGAAGAAGGCCGCCAAGATCGTGGTCCCGATTGTTCAGTGTCGGGCTCGCTCAAAATGATTGTGATAATTGGAGCGAACCTGGCTGAATGGAAGCGACTGGACTAGATAATGAGCAATGCCTCCCTATTGGCTACCGCTGATCCTTGCTTTGGTCGGTTCCGGCGTCCTCAAGGTTCTTTTAGATCGCGGGACGAGCTTCGGGGAACTCCTCAAGTGGGCGATCTGTTTCTTAGCCATAGTAATCCTATTCACTGCCCAGTATCAGTCGATCGCTTACCCCAAATGGCCGCGCCATATCCGGTCTTGGCAACGAAAGGCATTTATTATTAACTGCCCTGAAATTCCACCGTTGCCTGGACGGATTAGGTTTTATATAGGCTCGGCACCTGGCCAATTAGAAGCTGAAGACTATTCTCGTCAGATTATGGATATGTTCAACGCTTGCCATCTGGAAGGAGCCTACGGATACGATCCGTTTCCCGAATACGTAGTTGTTAACGAGCAGAGAGTTGTTCTTCCACCTGGTGCTAACTCCCTACTGCGTATCTCGGGTATCCAGCTGTGGGTACTCAATCCTAAGGCTCCGCCTGATTCGGCAAAACTAATTGCCAAAGCACTAACCGCTGCCGGTATACTTTTCCACTTCGAACCAGACATTAGACTGGCAGGCGTAGCCACGTACGATACCTATCGTCTCAGCGTAAATGGACCAGACTGCATTATATTTGTAGGCGTGAAACCGGCGTGGAGTCTCCGAGCGTGGTGGGATATCGAGCGCGCGCATCTATCGTTTCTGCTGAAGTGAGTGAGTCACCCTACGCGATAAGCTGGAAGGCCTACCAGCGGACGACTTGTTCGTAGATTTTCGGTAACTGGCGCGGTAGCGAGGCGATGTCCTCGATCACCAGGTAGCGCGAGGATTGGCACATCTGGCGCAAGTAGTCGTGTCCGGTCTTGTCCACCGTGATGCAGAACGGCAGCACGCCCGCCATCTCGAGTTCCTTGAGCGCCACCATCGTGTCCTGAATCCCGTATGCGTTCGAGCGGCGGTCGTGCCCGTAGTCGAAGTCCTGTGGAAAGCCGTCGCTCAGGAGGATCATGTGCCGGGCGCGCGAGCTGACGTTCTTGAATTTCTCGCGCACGTGGCGAATCGCCGCGCCCATCCGGGTCGAGCGTTTGGGCTCAACCGCGCCGACTCGCGCGCGCACGTCGTCGGAGAGTTCCTGGTCGAACTCCTTGATCACATAGAACTCGACGTTGTCGCGGCCGTGGCCGGAAAATCCCATGATCGCGTACTGGTCGCCCAGCTCTTCGAGCGACTGCGCCATGATGATCAGCGCTTCCTTGTTGACGTCGATAATCCGGCGCGGACGCTGCGCAGCCTGCGGACGGCGCTGCCACGCTTTCATCCAGTCGTCGTTGTCGTCGTCGTCGGTGAACTTGCGCGGCTCGCGATGAATCGGCTCGTCGGTCGAGGCCGACATGTCGAGCAGGAACAGCGTCGCGACATCGCGGGCTTCCTTCTTGCGCGCCTTGTACACGCGGCCGTCGGGAATCTCGCCCATCTTGCGCGCGACGTGAGACTCGACGGTCTTGTCGAAGTCGATTTCCTCGCCGTCTTCGAGCCCGCGCACCATCCGGTACGACGCGGGCCGGATGCGCTGAAAGTTGCGGCGGATTACCGGCAGCAAATCCGCGTAGCGCAGCAGCGTGTTGTTGTAGAAATCGCCGTCGTCGCCGGTGAGCTGGATTTCGCGCAGCCGGCACCAGTTGCGGCGATAGTCGGCCAGCACGTAGTCCCATTCGTCGTAGGCGTAGTAGGAATCCTGACGCGAGCGCGCGATCATCAGGCGCCCCTGTCCGGTCACGCTGCCCACTTCGGCAAGCTGCTCGCGCATCGCTTCGAGCTCGCTCATCTGCTTCCCCGTGAGTTGCGTCAGATACATCCCGTCGCCGTCGGCATTGCCTTCGCCCTGCGAGGGATTGATCTGCGCGCCCTGCTCGATAAGTTTGCGCAGCTCCTCGGGCGACAGCGCGCGTCCCTGGTTGCCCTTGGACTGCCGGCCCGAGGTCTCCATGCTGAGCTTCTGGTCGGGCTCGCCGCCCGCTTCACCCTGGTCGCCCTCGCCTTCCGCGCCGTCATCGGCGCCATCGCCGCCTTTGACGCCGCTTATGAGATCGTTGCGCATCTGCTCGGCCTGACCCGCCAGCGGATCGGCGTTACCCGCGGCGCGCGCCTGCTCGATCAGCTCCTGCAGCCATTCGTAGAGTGCGGTGGTCTGGCGCGCTGTCGTGAAG
>JBAPSR010000471.1:0-1512 GCA_049281755.1 Binataceae bacterium (SeqCode) | reverse complement strand
GGGGTCAAGGCTGGCGACCAGGTGATCACCTCGGGCGGTTACGCCCTGTCCGACGGCCTGCAGGTCAAGGTCGGAGGCGCGCCCTAGCGATGCTCCGCGTCAACTCGACGCTCGCAGTCCTGGCGGTCCTCGCGCTGAGCACGCTCGGCGTGATCCTGGCCTTTTCGATTCCGAGCTCGGTGTTTCCGGAGATCACTTTTGATCGCGCGATTATCCTCGCCGACAGCGGCGATCTGCCCGCCGAGCAGATGCTCGTCAGCGTCACGCGTCCGCTCGAAGAAGCCGCCTACGGTGTCGTCGGCGTAAGCCTGGTGCGCTCCACGACCACGCGCGGCAGTTCGGAAATCGACGTCACGTTTGATCCGTCGGCGAACCCGACCACCTCCTACCAGCTTCTCAACGCCGCGCTGAGCGAGGTGCGCGCGCGCCTGCCCGACGGCACCGATATCGCCACCCGCCTGCTGACCAGCGGCACGTTTCCGATCGTCGATGTGAGCATGAGTTCGCCGAGCCGCAGCATGGCCGACTTAACCGATATCGCGCTCTACGACATGGTGCCGAGCCTCCACCGTATCGGCGGGGTTTATCGCGTCGAGGTGGTCGGCGGAAAATACCGCGAGTTCGTGGTGCGGCTGGATCCGGCGCGGATGCTCGAGCATAGCCTTTCGCCGCAGGAGATCGTTGACGGCCTCGCCAAGGCCAATATCGTCGCGTCCGCCGGCCGCGTGCTCGATTCGCATCGGATGCTTCTGACGGTAGTGACAGGCAACGTGCACGACGCGATGGAGCTCGCGGCGCTGCCGGTTGCGAGCGCGAAAGGCACTCCGGTGCGAGTCAGCGACGTGGGCGAGGTCGAGCTGGGAATCCGCGAAGATCATATCCGCACCACTTCTGAGCGTGGGCCCGCCGTGCTGGTGGGAATCTCGCGCCAGCCCGCCGGCAACACGGTCGCGATCGCGGCCGAGACCCGCGCAATCGTTGCGACGATGCGCCAGCGCTATCCCGACGTCGATTTTTCGTTCTCCTACGATCAATCCGCGCTGGTCACCGAATCGTTCCTGAGCGTCCGCGACGCGATCGTCTTCGGTCTGGTGCTCGCTGTCCTGGTGGTGTTCGCATTCACGCGCAGCCTCGCCAGTGCCGCCGTCGCCGCGATCGTGGTGCCGTGCACGCTTGCGATCACGTTCGTCGTGATGAAAGCCGCGGGGCTGACCTTCAACATGATGACGCTGGGCGGTCTCGCCGCCGGAATCGGGTTGTTCATCGACGACGCGATCGTGATGATCGAGGCGATTCACCGCGCGCGCTCCTCCGGGATGGCGACTATCGAGGCGGTTCCCGCCGCGCTCGGCGAGCTCTCGCGCGCCCTGGTCGCCTCGACGATGACGGTGATCGTCGTGTTCGCGCCCCTGATATTCGTAAGCGGCGTGACCGGCGTGTTCTTCCGCTCGCTGGCCGCGACGCTCGCAGCCGGCCTCGCGATCTCACTCGCGCTGGCGCTCTACTTCACGC
>JBAPSR010000470.1:0-2659 GCA_049281755.1 Binataceae bacterium (SeqCode) | reverse complement strand
GCACGGGATGCGCCTTCTCGGCGGCGATTGCGGCCTCGCTCGCGCTCGGAATGGATCTCGAATCGGCGGTCCGCGCCGCCAAGCGCTATGTGACCGCGGCGCTTAAGGGCCGGTTTCGACTTGGCGCCGGCCGAGCTTTGCTGGATCACTTCGCGCGGCGATAAGCGGGTACAAATTTTCGCGCCAGCGTGTTAATTGGATTTCGGGCACTGCGCGATTCTCGGCGTAGCCCGGAAGCTATGCAGAAGCCTTCATCTTCGCCAGTCGATGGTTTCGATCCGGCCGTAGTCGACAAGATCATCGCGGCGCGCCGCGACTTGCCCGGAGCGCTGCTCCCGATCCTGCACGAGATAAATCGGCACTTCGGATATATTCCGCATCCAGCCGTAGCCTTGATCGCGGCCGGGCTGAACCTCTCCCGCGCCGAAGTTCACGGCGTAGTGAGCTTCTACCATGACTTCCGCACCGCCGCGCCGGGCCGCCATGTGATTCGCATCTGCCGCGCGGAATCGTGCCAGGCGATGGGCTCCGCGGCGCTCGAGGATCATATTACGCGCACGATTGGAGCCGGCGTCGGCCAGACCAGCGACGGCGGCGAGTTCACCTTCGAGGCCGTGTATTGCTTCGGCAACTGCGCCTGCTCGCCGGCGCTCGCCATTGACGGCGAGCTTCACGGCCGCGCGACGCCGCTTAAGTTCGACGCCGCGCTCGCGTTGCTCAGGAAAGAAACGTGAGCGCGGAACTTTTCATCCCGTGCGATTCGGGTGCGATCTCGGTTGGCGCGCAGGCGGTTGCACGCGCGCTCGTGCGCGAAGCCGAACGCCGCGGCTTGCCGGTTCGGATCGTTCGCAACGGTTCGCGGGGCGCATACGCGTTCGAGCCGATGGTCGAAGCTGCAACTACGGCCGGACGAATCGCGTACGGTCCGGTGACCGTCGCCGACGTGCCTGAGCTTTTCGACGCCGGTCTTCTCGAAGGCGGAGCGCATCGCCTGCGCCTGGGAGTCGCGGAGCAGATCCCGTTCCTGGCCGCGCAGAACCGGCTCACCTTTGCGCGCGCAGGCGTGATCGATCCGCTTTCGATCGACGACTACGTTGCCCGCGACGGCTTTCGCGCGCTTGCGCACGCGCTCGAGCTCGGTCCGGCGCGGATCGTCGAAGCGATCAAGGCCTCCGGACTGCGCGGCCGCGGCGGCGCGGGTTTTCCGGCTGGAATCAAATGGGAAACCGCGCGCGGTGCGGTGGCGGATCGCAAATATATCGTCTGCAACGCCGACGAAGGCGATTCGGGAACTTTCGCCGATCGAATGATCCTCGAAGGTGATCCGTTCGCGCTCATCGAGGCGATGGCAATTGCGGCGGCCGCGATCGGCGCGTCGTACGGGTACATCTATATTCGTTCGGAATATCCCGACGCCTGCCGCGTGATGAACGCCGCGATCGCGGCTGCGCGTGCGCGCGGATTTCTGGGCCGTGGCGTTTTGGGCGCGGGTCACGATTTCGATCTCGAAGTTC
Source organism: Binataceae bacterium (SeqCode) (assembly GCA_049281755.1). Lineage (GTDB taxonomy): Bacteria > Desulfobacterota > Binatia > Binatales > Binataceae > JBARDN01. The sequence continues at coordinate 1,145 of JBAPSR010000470.1, read as the reverse complement.
GCGTCGGTGCGGGCTCTTATGTGTGCGGAGAGGAGACCGCGATGCTCGAGAGTATCGAAGGGCGGCGCGGGATGGTGCGGCAAAAACCTCCCGTCCCCGCGATCAGCGGACTCTTCGGCAAGCCCACGCTGGTGCATAACGTCGTGACGCTGGCGAGCGTACCGGTGATTATCGAGCGCGGCGCGGATTTCTATCGCTCGCTAGGAACCGCGTCGTCGTCGGGCACCTTACCGTTCCAGCTCGCCGGCAACGTGAAGCGCCCCGGATTAGTCGAGTTGCCGCTTGGCGCGACGCTGCGGGAACTCGTTATCGGGATCGGCGAGGGCACCGCCAGCGGCCTGCCGATTCGCGCGATCCAGGTTGGCGGACCGCTCGGCGCGTACGTGCCCGCCACGGCGCTGGATTTGCCGCTCGATTACGAGACCATGCAGGGCGCGGGCGGGATTCTCGGACACGGCGGGATCGTGGTTTTTGACGATACCGTAGATATGGCGCGGATGGCGCGGTTCGCGATGGAGTTTTGCGCGATCGAATCCTGCGGCAAATGCACACCGTGCCGAATCGGGTCGGTTCGCGGCGTCGAGGTGATCGATAAGATTATCGCGCGCCGCGACGCGCGGGCGAACCTGATGCTGCTGCGCGATCTTTGCGATACGATGACTAACGGGTCGTTATGTGCGCTCGGAGGGCTTGCGCCGCTGCCGGTGCTTAGCGCATTGCGCCATTTTCCGGGCGATTTCGGCCTCAGCACGCGCGAGGTCGCCGACCTCAGATGAAGATTGGAACAAGGTTGAAACGCGATGCGGTCACAGAGCGACGCTGATCTCGGCACGCCGCCCCGAGCGGACACCGCGCCCGTCACGGTGACAATCGACGGTGCCGCGATCACGGTTCCCGCCGGGACCAGCGTAATGCGCGCGGCTGCCCTCGCGGGCCACAAGATCCCCAAGCTCTGCGCGACCGATTCGCTCGAGCCTTTCGGCTCGTGCCGGCTCTGTCTGGTCGAGGTTGACGGGATGCGCGGCTATCCGGCCTCGTGCACCACTCCGGTGCGCGATGCGATGGTCATTCGGACCGAGACCGCCGCGCTCGCCAAGCTGCGGCGCGGCGTGATGGAGTTGTACATCTCCGACCATCCGCTCGAT
>JBAPSR010000469.1:0-1952 GCA_049281755.1 Binataceae bacterium (SeqCode) | reverse complement strand
ATGCTGTTGTTGGCCGACTCACGCAACCTGAATCCGGCGTTGTATTGGAACGTGCATGGGCAAACAGGCGACGTCGAAACCATTTTCGTCGGAATGGAATGTGACGGCGCACCGCTCAGCTGGATCTACGGACCGTTGCTCACGCGCCGTCTGGAACGCGAGATGGATCAGTCTCGCCGGGCCAACGCGTCGGACTACTCGAGCGCGCTCGGCTTGGTTGAGCAGTTCAAGTGCCGAGAGCTTTATGTCTATGCGATGGGCCAGGAGCCGTGGCTCCAGTTCATCAGCAGTATCCGTTACGACAATTTCTCCAATCCGATTGTGGAATCGGACCGGCTTCTGGAGACGGTTCGCCGACGCGGTATCGTCGCCGAGAGGTTATTCGGATGTAAGGAGAGGATCCTCCCGAGCGGAGCTGAGCCGAGCCGGATGCACACCGCTTGAGACGGGAAAAGGAACGGAAGAAATGACGCAGGTTCTGAGTGCGGTCAAATTACAGGCAAAATTGGGGCCGTAACGTGGATAGGACAAAGGGTGCAGACTCATTGCTGGCGTTTTCGGGCTCGGGCCCGCGTTTCCACTCGGCGTTAGCGAATAACGACACGCTGGCGCATGAGGCGCATGTCGACACCGTTCAAGGGTGGTTCGAGAAGCAGGCCGCAGGCAGCCCCGAGGCAATCGCACTGATTCTAGGCGATGAGCAAATCACCTATCGTGAACTGAATAAGCGTGCCAATCGACTGGCCCGCCATCTGAAGGCCTTGGGCGTTGACAGTGAAGCATTGGTCGGAGTCTGCCTACGCCGTTCATTCGAATTAGTGGTCGCGCTGCTCGCGGTACTCAAAGCGGGTGGCGCTTACGTTCCCCTCGATCCCGATTACCCGGCTGAGCGCCTGGCGTTTATGCTGCGAGATACGCTCGCATCCGTGGTCATCACGGATTCATCGTGCAGCAATTCATTGCCCGGTCAGATCGCGAAGCTGTTGCGCGTTGATCGCGAGGCAACCGCCATCGAGACGCACGCCGCCGCAAATCTGAATGTAGGCGCTGCTGCAAACAACCTTATTTATGTGATGTACACCTCGGGCTCGACCGGCCGCCCCAAGGGCGTGATGATCGAGCATCGTGGCGTAATTCGCCTGGTAAAGAACGCGGACTATCTGTCGTTCGACGCGGGGCAACGCTTCATGCAGCTGGCGCCGATCTGTTTCGACGCGGCGACGCTTGAAATCTGGGGACCACTGCTGAATGGGGGCAGCCTCGTGCTGATGCCGCCCGGAACGCCGTCGCTCGAGGACATTGCGGCGGTGATCCGCCGCTATGAAGTCACCACGGTTTGGTTGCCAGCGGGACTGTTCAACCTGATGATTGATCAGCATCCCGATGCACTGAGCCGGCTCAAGCAGTTAGTGACCGGCGGTGATTCGGGTTCGCTCGCGCATTTTCGCGCTGCGGTCGCGAGGTTCCCCGGCTGCCGGCTCGTAAATGGTTACGGTCCAACCGAGGCCACCACCTTTGCGGTATGTCTGACTGCGCGCCAGGAACATCTGGAAGGCGCTTCGGTTCCGATCGGTTTTCCGATCGCTGGAACTCCGGTGTGGGTATTGGATTCCAAGTTCAATGAGTTGCCGGCCGGAAAAATCGGAGAACTCTATATCGGTGGCGATGGAATCGCGCGAGGATACCTGAACCAGCGCGCGCTCACTGCGGAAAAATTTGTCGTGGCAACTTGGAGCGCCGATCCTTCGCGGCGCCTCTATCGCACCGGCGATTTGGTGAGGTATCGCCCCGACGGGGCGCTTGAATTTATCGGGCGCGTCGACGATCAGGTCAAAATATACGGATACCGGGTTGAACCCGGCGAGATAGTCGAGGCCTTGCGCCAGCATCCGGCCGTTCGGGATGCCGTGGTGCTGGCAGAAAAAGATACGCGCGAAGAAAAGCGCCTGATC
>JBAPSR010000468.1:0-2770 GCA_049281755.1 Binataceae bacterium (SeqCode) | reverse complement strand
GCGTCGATCGTGATGGTGGAAAACGGGCATCGCCATCTGGGCGATTGGATTGCAAGCCGCGCGGGTAATGGTGACGGCGCGATCGCTTCCCAAGCGGGCGAGCGCGATCGCGTGCTGCTCGGCGCGGCGAAGCAGGTCGGCCGTCCGCTGTTCTACTCCCTCCTGATAATCGTGGTTTCGTTCCTGCCCGTGTTCATGCTCGAGGCGCAGGAGGGGCGGATGTTCCGGCCGCTGGCGTGGACCAAGACGCTGGCGATTTCGTCGTCGTCGATCCTCGCGGTGACAGTAGTTCCGATCCTGATGCTGTGGCTGATTCGCGGGCGAATTCGTCCTGAGAATGAAAATCCGCTCTCGCGGTTCTTTCAGACGCTTTACCGACCGGTGATCAAGTGGTGCCTGCGCCATCGCGCGCTCACGATCGTCGCCAACCTCGCTTTCCTGGCGTTGACTTTGCCGCTGGTCCTCAAGATCGGAAGCCAGTTCATGCCGCCGTTGTTCGAGGGCTCGATGCTCTATATGCCGACTGCCCTGCCGGGCATCTCGATCACGTCGGCGACGGCGCTATTGCAGCAGCAGGATCGGATCATCCGCGCGTTTCCGGAAGTAGAAAGCGTGTTCGGCACCGTGGGCCGCTCCGACAGCGCGACCGACAACGCGCCGATGGACATGTTCGACACTACGGTGATGCTGAAGCCGCGCGGCGATTGGCCCGCCGGCATGAGTTACGATCGCCTGATCGCCGCGATGGACGCGAAGCTCCATTTCCCGGGGCTCGCGAACACCTGGACGATGCCGGTCGAGAATCGGCTCGATATGGAGCTGACCGGAATCAAAACTCCGGTCGGGCTGAAAATCCAGGGTCCGCAACTCGAACAGATTCAGCGAATCGGCCTTGCGATGGAGAAGATTCTCGGCAGTGTGCCCGGCACGCGCGGAGTATTCGCCGAGCGCGTGTCGCAGGGCTTCTATATCAACGTCACGCCGAACCGCGCGGTTGCGGCGCGCTATGGGTTGACGGTCGATGACATCCAGACGGCGGTCGCGTCGGCGATCGGCGGCGACAATATCTCCACCGTCATCAACGGACGCGAACGCTTTCCAATCAGCGTGCGTTACCTGGGCGACTATCGCTCGAACCCGGAAGCGCTCGGCGCGGTGCTGCTCGCGACGCCGTCTGGCGCGCAGGTCCCGCTCAGCGAGGTTGCGTCGATCGCGCTCGCTCCCGGACCCACGATGATCCGCGATGAGGACGGCGAGCTGACCGGCTACGTGTATGTCGATCTCTCGACCAGCGACTACGGCGGTTACGTCGATCACGCGCAGCGCCTGCTCGATCAACGGCTCAAGATGCCGGCCGGATACTCTTTCAAATGGTCGGGCGAGTACGAATTCGAGATGCGCGCGCGCAGGAGTTTGACGCTCATTCTGCCGATAGTGTTCGCCGTGATTTTCGTGCTGCTCTATATGCTGTTCGGCTCGGTCGCGGAGACGTTGGTCCTGTTGTTTCCGTGCGTGTACGCGCTGACGGGAGGACTGTTGCTCCAATGGTTCCTCGGCTACGACTTCAGCGTCGCGGTCGCGGTCGGATATATCGATCTGTTCGGAATCGCGGTCGAGACCGGAGTCGTGATGGTGATTTATCTCGATGAAGCGCTCGACAAGCGGCTTGCCGCTGGCACTGTCGATCACGCCGCGATTGAAGAGGCCGCGATCGACGGCGCGGTGCATCGCTTGCGGCCGAAGCTGATGACGGTGGCGGTCGTGATGATGAGCCTGGCGCCGATACTGTGGGAGTCGGGGATCGGCGCCGACGTGATGAAGCCGATCGCGGCGCCGATCGTCGGCGGGATGGTCACCTCAACGATTCACGTGCTGATCCTGGTGCCGGTGTTCTTCGCCATGATGAAGGAACGCGCGCTCAGGCGCGGCACTCTGCGGCCCCATCGCGCGTGAACGCGGCGTGAACCGATAGCGCCGCGGCGGCGCGATATGGTAGCGGAGATAGCCTATGGAACTGGCAAAACGATTCGTCGATGTGGGCTTCTTCACCAATCGGATCGAGGAGTTGCGCGCGTTCTACGCCGAGCGGCTGCGGCTTCCGTTCGAAGAGATTCTGCCGCTCGGCGGCGGCATGCGGCAGCATCGGATGGGCTTGCTCGGCTCGGTGCTGAAGCTAAATGACTCGCGCGACGTGCTGCCGGCGCGCATCGCGGGCGGATACTCGCGGGTCACGATCGCCGATGCGCGCACGCCGATTCCGATGCGGATGGCCGATCCCGACGGTAACGAGATCGAGCTGGTGCCGAGCGGCCAGCGCGGCATCAATCAGATCGAGATTCATATCGCCGTGACCGACGAGGCCGCGTTCGCGCGCTTCTACGGCGAAGTGCTGGGCGGGAAAAAGATCGACGAGCGCCGCTACCAGGTTGGCGAAACCATAATCAGCTTTGCGCGCGATCCCGCCGCGCGTCGCGCCGAGGATGCGCCGTCGGCTCCTGCCGCGCAGGTGATTGCGGGGATGCGCGCAGTCGGCTTCCGATACATCACGATCCAGGTGCGCGACTGCGACGCGGAGCATCGGCGATTTTTGTCGATGGGGGTGCGAGAGGGCGCGGCGCCGGTGACGCTGGGAAGCGTCGCGCGGATTTCGTTTATCCGCGATCCCGACGGCAACTGGATCGAGATTTCGCAGCGCGCGTCGCTGGTCGGCGCGATTCCCAAAGATTGAGCGGCACGGCTCGAGAGCAAAAAAATAAGCGCGGCGCGCATC
>JBAPSR010000467.1:0-2112 GCA_049281755.1 Binataceae bacterium (SeqCode) | reverse complement strand
TTCGCCGACCAGTCCGATGAAAAATCCGATCAGAGCGCCCAGCACAATAATCGCAATCGCGCGGCCGAAGGCCTGCGGAAAGGTTGAAGTCAGACTCTGGTAAAAGAATCCGCCGAGCGCTCCGCCGACAATTCCGCCCAGCGCGCCGTTGCGCCGCCGCGCGTTGCTGCGCGAGGCCCACCCAACGCCGAGACCGACGAATACTCCAAGGACGGCCCATCCGAGCGTCCGGCCGACGAGTCCACCCAGGATGTCGAATGCTACTTCCGCGATCACCAGCCCGATCGCGCCGCCGATCAGTCCGATGATCCCACCGGCCCAGACTCCGCGCAGCGCCTGCCGCCATTGGCCGACGCTAAGCGCCTCGATCGAGGCGAGGAAGGCGGCGATGAAAAAACCGATCAGCGCGCCGAGCAGGATATCGCGGCCAAAGACCGATCGGATGCCCAAAAATGGCTCGGCGGCTCCCCAAGCGGCAAAGCCGCCCAAACCGCCCGCGGCGGCATAGAAGAGCAGTTTCTCGCGGGAAAGATTACTTGCCATCGATAGACTAGGGGCACAGCATTGCGCGCCGCGCCCCGGCGTTCAAGCCGGAGCCTTGCGATCCTGCAAGGAAACGTCAATCCAGCACTTCAGCACGCAGCAACGAGAATTTAAGGGTGCGACGTGATTGTAATTATGGTGATTCGACCTGGCGTGGAACCGTAGTACCAGAAAATCCGGTAAGCTGGAGGTGTCCTGTTTCCAGCATAGGCCTCAAACACTTCCTCGCCTTTTGGTCCTTTGAGACTGTTGTATTTGTGCGTTTGCAGGCTTGGGTGTCGAGGATTTGTTTCGAGATATCCAAGAGCTTTTCGAACTGACTTCAGGCGTTTGGCCAAGGCCGGATCCGCTCGAAGTTGTGCAAGTTCAGCCTCAGCCTCGGCGGTATAGTCCAAGACGTGAGACGCCAAACGGTCACCTGCTACTCGATCTCATCATCGACATATTTTGAAAATGATTCGAGCTGGCGGAGATTCCCTTCGGCTGCCTGTTGGAGCCCCTTGCGGACGCTAGCCAATGCCTTAGGGTTCCGATAGAGCCACGCCTCGTGCAGCGGAACCCCAATTTCAGGGGACAGCAATATCTGGCCAACGTCGTTCGAGTAGATAACGAACCGTAACTCGCTGGCATTATCTTCGCCACATAGGCGGAGGATTTCGTTGAGATGCTCCCCAACCTTGGATAACGATACCCGCTTGCGTTCATCCAACCCGGTCTCACCAATCCGTTTGAACTTCTCGCTCAAAATCGCTTTGTCTTTTACTTCCATCGGAATCCCTCGGGTAAATGTTACGCAGTTCATTTGGGGATTAACCCCAAAGTGACAATATACATAAAGAGCCGATGCCCCGCAATAACGGCGGTCAAACAGGACTAGTCACGGGTCCTCCGTGGCTGAAAAATCGCGAGAAAGCTGGCGTTGAGGCGCTACGGATTCTGCAGCGCCGGATCTACTGCGACTTCGCCGAGGCTGAGACCGCAGTTCCGGCATTGCTGGCGCAGCGGACCCGCGGGAAAAGATTCTCGACGCAGGTCGGCACGTGCGCGACGTGACCGGACGAAAAATTTCTCGCCGCAACTGGGGCATGGCCTCGCCCAAATCGTCGATGCAACATAGCCGCTGGCGGCGATCAGGATCATGGCCGACATAAACAAGAAAAACTCCCACGACGCGAGATGCAATTCGGTTACCGTCGGCCAAATGAGATGCTGGAAATCCAGCGCGACCAGCACGATCGAAAGCAGGAACAGCGCAAGGCCCGCCACCAGCATCGCGAGCCATTGGCGTTGCAGCCTGCGGATACTCGCCAGTCCCTCGCGCTGCGCACGCGTGATCATCGGTCGCGGAGAAAGATCAGTTGGCTTGCGCGGTCCAGGTGCCGCTGCCGCCTGACGGCGTCGAATTGTAGGTGCCGCTGAGCGTGTCGCCGCCGCGCTCGCCCTCAAAATAATAGGTGTTGCTGCCGTATGGCACCTGGAACTGAATGTGATTGCCGCGGATAAAACCCTCCAGCGGCGCCAACTCGAAGCCCGGCTTGTGGATCACCAGCTCGCCGTGCAGGAAGCCGT
>JBAPSR010000466.1:0-5755 GCA_049281755.1 Binataceae bacterium (SeqCode) | reverse complement strand
GTCAACCAGATGGATCCGGCCAACCTGACCTCTAAAGTCTCCACGCTGCAGATGTTACCGTCGACGCAGGCGACGCAAAATTTTCCGGTTCCGAATCCCGCGGACGACCTCTATTGGCCGAGGGTGTCCGGCGGCGGGCGTCTGGCCACGCGTTGCGCGGACGCCGATATGGGCAAGACCAACCCCGATTGCACCTCGGTCCCGATCTGCAGCGATGGAACCAGGGGAAACTGCGACGTGGTCGTGCTCGACCAATTCGTCACCAATTTTAACTGGGCGCAGAATAACTTCTCCGCGATCTGGGTGCGTCCATTTTGGTCGTTGGTGATCGACAGCGAAATCGGCGATGTGCAGGGTGGCGGATTGAATTTCGTCACCAGCGGCGACTACAGCAAATCCTCGGTGATCAGCGGCTTCTGGGCGTTGGCGCGCAAAACCGCCTTTGTCGGCGGCAGCCAATGGCAGAACCCGACCAGCACTCTTTCCGACAATCCGTATGCCTCCAACGCGGGTCCGTTTAACCCATTCGTCAGCAAGGATGGTCTTTCCACGGGGTTGCAGTGCGCACCAGACATCAACGGTAACGCAAACAATTCGTACTGTCTGTCGCAGGCCGACGGTATCAGTATGCAGCTGACGAACTTTGGCGGCTTTCAACGCATGTTCAGCGTCTATGACGGCCCCACCTACCAGGATTCCAACGCCTTTATCAATATCCATCCGACTTACCTGACCACAGACGGAACCGTGACCGGCAGCGTGATCGACAAGAACGGAAAATGCCAACCGAGCGACCTCACGGGCAATCCTTGTCAATTTGCCGGCTTCATGAATGGCGGCGTGTCGGGGCTTCGGGCTTATCGAGTATCGGACAACGCGGCCAAGAACCGCTGCTTTCTGCCCAACGCGGCGATCGGATGGAAGCAGCCCAACGGCTTTTTTTACGCTCCGGCCTTCCACTCGACCAATCTCTTCTTCAGCGGCGTCGATATCCGCCATTTCGTCACCGAACCCCTGTTCCAGGGCGGTCTGCTGAATTTCGATACCGATCTGACCGACACAAAAACGCAGTGGTGTTCCTGGAATGATCGCTACTTCGCCGGCTTCACCGACATCGATCGAGAGACCGTGCTCAACGATGACGACGGCAGCCTGACCGGCGTGGCCGGTCCGGTTCCTTCGGCCGCACCAACCCCCGTGGTGCCGACCGAAACAATCTCGGTGAACCAGGAGAAGTTCTTCGACGCTCCGGTCGAGACCACGGAGTGCGCCACCGACGTGGCCGCCAACCGGGACGGCGATTCGAAGTGTCCTCCAGCGACCGCGAAGACCAGTCCCTACGAATATGTAACCGCGGCGCTCTATCCTGAATGCGCGCTGACGGTCCCGCTTCCTCCTCCCGGTATTCAGCCACCGCTGCTGCAATGCGCCGACCAAAACTGGGGCAGCACGTGCAGCAATCCTCCGGGGTCCGGCCCTAACTCCGGCTCCTGCGTTGGGGTTCCGCTCTATCGCCAGCTTCTCATCTCCGGAGAACCCGGCGGGCTGGATCAGGCCAAGCGCATGATGGGTCAAAATACGTTTCAGCGAAGCGGCCTCACGGTCAACCACGGAGTCTATTACGTCGACACGACCGTCTCGAAGAATACTCAGACAAACGCCGGCGCTGAAAGCGTTAATACCTTCGTGGCCGGAGGAGTCTACGACCTGTTTTTTCTTTACTCCAAGCCGGACACGCAGCAGATATTTAAATTTTATGTAGGAAAAAATATTCCGGACGTGAACAACCAAACCTTTGCGCAATCGAACGTAAAATTCGGCTACGTCGATATCAGCACCTCCAAGTACCGATTCGCGGCCGCAAACGATGGCGCATTGCCGAAAGGCTGGAACAGTCAATACGATTCCGGCAGCGGAATTCTTACTCTGACGACCAACATGTCGGGGCTGGCCAACGACTACAATTTCAATACCGTAGTTGCCGGTTCAGACCCGCAAGTAACTCTCGGTCAACAGCAGTGCGAACCCCCAACGATGTGCCAATGGACCTCGAACTCGAACGGAGGCACCTGCCAATGCAACCCCGACAGTCCTTACGCCTCTTTGTGCACTCAGAAGAATCCCGTAGGCCAGACGGTTTGCGACTGGTCGGTCAAAGACCTTGATTGCGGAGCCAATGGATGTCCGGCGTTTCAGGTGACATTTCCATCGGCGAATTTTTTCGTCGCCAACGACACCAGTCATCGCCCGACCCCGGTAAACTTCGGCTCGGCGGAAGATCCTTCGGGGTTCAAATGGGACGTAAAATATAATCTGGTCGGCGAGGCTATCTCGGGCGCGCAGTGTAACTACACGACACAGCCGCAAGACCTGCTCTGCCAGAAGATGCTGGGGCGCGAGGAGCGCCGCCGGCCTTGACCGCGGCGCCATAAACGAACGAGCCGCATGGATTGCCATGCGGCTCGGTCGGTGAAAATGGAGTATCCGGATCTGGTGACGGTACTCAGAGTCTAGCCGATTCCCCGGTGAAGATTAATAGCGGCGGTCGGCGTTTAAAATCCGCTTAAAATCGCCTTAATTTCGGTCGTCGAAGAGACTCCTTAATAGCGGCTGTCGCCGAACAAATCTTCGTCCTCGCGGACGCTCGGGCCGACGCCGGTTACCCGGAACATCAACTTGGCCGCGAATAGCTTGTCGCCGATTCGGCCCTGCGATTTCAGAAACCCGCCGTGACGGCGGCATTTCGGACACGGCATCGATCCGCTCAAAAGACTGGCGTTCGCCGACGTGATGCGCAGGTCGAAGGTGGCGCCGCATCCTGGGTTCTGGCAGGTCGTCCGATAGACGATGCCGGGCAGTTTTCCGGAGTTGGTTTCATTCCTGGTGGTAGCTGTTTGCATCGTTTTTTCCTCCCTTCCTGAGGAGGTTTCGTGGGGCCTTTATGACCCTCTCGGCTTCTTAGACGTATCAACCTCGCAAACGTTTCAAGCAATCAGCGTGCCCCAGCCGCTAATAAGTCGCGCTCTGGAAGAAAACCTTGTAAAATCGGAGCAATCGAGCGGTCGGCCTTGCTTGAAATACGTAGGAGGCTGGGCCGATGGATGAGAAACATGCTCCTTTTGCTACAAACCGTGCTACAGCCGCGACAGTACGAGGCCGCACCTGCGCAGAGGAAGATATCCAAACGTTTAGGCGATCTTATCTGTAATTGGCCAATGCCAGCGGCTCCGACGCTTGCTATCTTGTGGCGAGCAATAGGTTAATGCGCGAGATTAGAGTGATTTTCAGATGAGTTTGGGATGAGAACACTTGCGCTCGTTATGGCCGGAGGGCAGGGCACGCGGCTGCATCCGCTGACCCGGGATCGAGCCAAGCCGGCGGTGCCTTTTGGCGGCAAGTACCGGATCGTCGATTTTGTTCTGTCCAACCTCGTCAACTCCGGTATCTACGCGATCTATGTCCTGGTCCAATGGCGCTCGCAGTCGTTGATCGAGCACCTGAAGGACGGATGGCAATTCGGCGGGATGCTGCCCGACCATTTCGTGGTGCCGGTTCCGGCCCAGATGCGGCTGGGCGAGTCGTGGTACCAGGGCACCGCGGATGCGATCTTCCAGAACCTCAACCTTATCGACGACGTCAAGCCGGACCTGATCGCGGTGTTCGGCGCCGATCATATCTACCGGATGGATATCCAGCAGATGATCGAGTTCCACCTCGAGCGCAAAGCGGCGGTCTCAGTCGCGACGCTGCCGGTCGCGCTCGAAGAGGCCGACCAGTTTGGGATCGTGACGGTTGATTCGGGTTTGCGGGTGCTGAACTTTGACGAGAAGCCGAAGGAGCCGCCGCCCGCGATGCCGGGGGCGCCGGGCAAGTGCCTGGCCTCGATGGGCAACTACCTGTTCGACCCGACGATCCTCCGCAACGCACTGATCGAGGACTCGACGCATCCTGCCAGCCGCCATGATTTCGGCCACGACCTGATTCCGGCGCTGATCAACAAGGTGCCGGTCTACGCGTATAACTTCATGACCAATCATATCCGCGGCGATTCGGAGCAGAATCCCAGTTACTGGCGCGACGTTGGAACGCTCGAGGCCTATTACGAAGCCAACATGGATTTGCGTGACGCGCGTCCGCTGCTTGACCTCTACAATCCATACTGGCCGCTGCGCAGCTCCTACTTCGATCAGCCGCCCGCGAAGTTCGTGTTCGATGAAAACGGGCGGCGCGGCCTGGCGATTCACTCGGTGGTCTCGGAGGGATGTATCGTGTCGGGCGGCACCGTGCGCAATTCAGTACTGGGGCGCAGCGTGTTCGTGCATTCGTACAGCCTGGTCGAGGATTCGGTGCTGATGGATTACGTCGAAATCGGACGGGGCGCGAAGATCCGCCGCGCGATTATCGACAAAAACGTGTTCGTGCCTGATGGCGAGGAAATCGGCTACGACCTCGAACGCGACCGCCAGCGCTTCTTCGTGACCGACGAGGGCCTGATCGTGATTCCCAAGGCGCCCAAACGCGACCGCAGGGTGATCTGACGCGATGGATTCCGCACCCCACGCCGAGGCAATGCCGGCCTGCCGGTCGAGCGCCGCCGCGGCAGCATCGAACGGAAAGGCAGTTCCGCACGGACTGCCGCTCAGGCGCTCGATTCGTCCGGCGCGTCTGCAGCTAACCGCGCGCCAGCGGCTGATGTACTGGCTGATGGTCGGAACGCTGCATGTCTTAAGCCTGATTCCCGATTTCATCCTTGTGCCGCTCGGCGCGCTGGGCGGGCTGATCGGTTATCTGCTCGACCGCCGTCACCTGCGAATCGGAATGAAAAACCTCGAGATTGCGTTTCCCGAAAAGAGCGCCGCCGAGCGCCGCCGGATCCTTCGCGCCTCGTACGTCAACCTGGGCCGCGCCGGCGCCGAGTACATCCGTCTGGGCGGATTTTTTCACACCCGTCTCGCGCGCCGAGTCCGCTACCACAATCTCGAATATTGGAACGAAGTCGCCGATCGCTACCCCGGCAAAGGACTGCTGGTGCTGAGCGCGCATTTTGGCAATTTCGAGTTGGTCGCGGCGGCGCATGCGATGCACGGCTACCAGATAAGCCTGGTGCATCATACGCAGCGCTTTCTGGCGGGCGACGCGATGGCGACCTTTGTGCGCGAGCGCGCGGGCGTCGAAATAATTCGCAAGCATTCGGCCGCGCGCGCGGTCCTGCGCGCGCTCAAGACCGGCGACCTGGTGGCGATACCGTTCGATCAGAACGCCAAGCGCAGCGAGGCGGTGTTCGTGCCGTTCTTTGGCGAGATGGCGGCGACCACCAGCGGACTTGCGCGCCTGGCGATGATCTCCGGCGCGCCAATCGTGCCGGCGTTCATCGTGCGCGATCCAAACCATCGCACCCACTTCATCGAAATAATGGAAGAGGTCCCGGTCCAGCGCACCGGCGACCTCGACGCCGACGTGCTCGAGAACACCCGCCGATTCGTCGCCGCGGTCGAGGTGATCGTGCGCCGCTATCCCGAGCAATTCCTGTGGACGCATCGCCGCTTCCGCACCCGGCCGCGAGGCACGCCGCCAATCTACGACTGGGAAAAGCGCCGCTCCAGCGCGCCGTCAGGCCGCCCGCAGAGAGCCTGAGCCACTGAAATCGCCGATCGATCCTCTCCTCTCATCGCGCAGCCCAATGCCCGACCGGTTTGAGAAGAAATTCTTCGACCGGAATTCCGTCGCCGCCCACGAGCAATTCGCGGGCTGGCTT
>JBAPSR010000465.1:0-10229 GCA_049281755.1 Binataceae bacterium (SeqCode) | reverse complement strand
GCTCCCGCGCGCAGCGCGGCGCGCGAGGCCAGGATCGCGGCCCCGGATTTTCCGCGGCTGCCCGCGATGATGATCGGATGCCCGAAATTTCCCTTGTTCGCATCAACCGCGCGCGGCTTCAGATACTCGCGCGCGTCGGCAGCCTGGTAGAATCGCCCGCGCGGCGCGATTTCGCGGATCGCCTCGGCCGCGAACCCGATCTCCGCGATCGCAAGCTCTGCGCAACGTTCCGCGCCCGGATAGGAAACGTGTCCGAACTTTGCGTAACCGAAAGTGACGGTGAGCGCGGCGCGCACCGCGACGCCCATGATCGCGCCGCTGTCGGAATCGACTCCCGACGCGATATCGACCGCGACGATCGGCGCGCCAATCGCGTTCATCCGCTCGATCGCCGCGCGTGCAACTCCACGCACCGGAGCGTTCAATCCGGTGCCGAAAATTCCGTCGACGATCGCGCCCGGCCGCGTTCCATACGCCGCTTCCAGATCGGATTCGTCGGGCGTCTGCACGATCACGCCGCCCGCGCCGACGAGCTCGTCGTGCGCTCGCAGCGCATCGCCTTTAAGATCGCCGCCCCATCCCAGAAGCGCGACTCGAACCTTGACTCCACGCTCGATACGCCGCCGCGCCGCCACCATCGCGTCGCCGCCGTTGTTGCCCTTGCCGGCTACGGCAAGGACGCCGGCACGGCTCGCGTCGGGAAAACGCTCGATCAGCTTGTCGGCAACCGCCTCGCCCGCGCGGGTCATCAGCGCATACGAATCGACCCCGTATTTTTCCTGGCTAAGCCGATCGAGTTCCCGGCTTTCAGCAGCGGTAAGAAGGATCATCGTGGCACGCTCTAATGCGATCCTAGCAAACGCGCGCCAACCCCGCATCGCGCAACAAAAGCCCATCCGTCATTTCGAGCCTGGGCGAGAAATCCCGGTGCGTCCATGCTCCGAGCCAGCGCGACGTGCAGCCGCCCTCCGCCCGGGATTTCTCCCTTCGGTCGAAATGACGGTTGAGGTATCAGTGGATGAATCTCGAGGGCTCAGTACCGTCCTCAACACTTATCACCCCCGCATCACTCACATTCGTCATTTCGAGCGAGAGCGACCGGTCGCAGAGATTCGTGCGCCTCTCAGCGCGCCGGCACACGCGGCGAGAAATCCCGAGGCGGCCATGCTCCGAACCACGGCCCGCGCAGTTGCCTCCCGCGTCCTATTCAAGTGAAGTTGCTCCGATGGTCAAGCTGAGCGTCAACGTCAACAAGATCGCGGTGCTGCGCAACTCGCGCGGAGGCGACCGGCCGAGCGTGCTCGAGGCCGCGCGCGTCGCGATCGGCGCCGGATGCCACGGGATCACCGTCCATCCGCGCCCCGACGCCCGCCACATCACCACCAAGGACGTTCTCGATCTGGCCGCGATGCTCACGGCGGAATCCAAGCAGGTCGAATTCAATATCGAAGGCTACCCAGGTCCGGAGTTCCTCGACCTGGTGACGCGCGTGCGGCCGACGCAGTGCACGATGGTGCCCGATCCGCCGGGCGTCCTGACCTCGAATGCCGGATGGAATCTCGTCTCGGGCGCCGAGTGGCTGCACGGCGTGATGGAACGGCTGCGCGCGTGCGGAATTCGCACGAGCCTGTTTATCGAAGCCGACCCGGACGCCGCGATCCGCGCGCGCGAGCTCGGCGCCGATCGCGTCGAGCTGTACACGGGGCCGTACGCACACGCATTCGGGACCGCCGCGGGCCGCAAGATTCTCGCGATGCATCGCGAGGCCGGACGCGCCGCGCATCGCGCCGGGTTGGGCGTGAACGCCGGGCACGATTTGAACCTCGCGAACATCCCGGCGTACGTAAAAGCCCTTCCTAATCTAGACGAGACCTCGATCGGCCACGCGCTGATTTCCGACGCGCTCTACATGGGACTCGAAAACTCGGTCCGAGCGTACTTGCGTGCGTTGGGTTCGAGTCCAAACCGGGCGCGGCCGCTCAGACCCGCGCTCAAGAGTGCTAAAAAGGTGCCGCGCCGTGCGCCCCGGCGATGAAACGCGATCGGCAAAGAGTGGTTCTTTCAGGTTCCGCTCGAAATTTCCTGCCAGAACTTGATCGCGGCACGCTCGTAGAGGAGTCCCATTCGCAGGGGTCCGAAGCTTGCCTTGCGTTTCGTCGTCGGATCGAAAAGGTCCGCGGCCGATTTCAAAGCGGCCAGCCTTCGGTGATGGCTGGATTCCTGGCCGCGCGCGAGCGTCTGCAATTCCGCGCCACTCAGAAGATCGGCAAAGAACAGCCTGAGAAGTCCCGGATCACGAATCTCGAGCGATTCCGCCGACGGCTCAGACAGCCACTTCTTCACCGCCGCGCGGCCGGAGGGCGTGATCGTGAAATGGCGGCGATTTCTTCCGCCCTTCTCGCGCCGCTCTTCGAGCAGTCCCGCCCGCGCCAGACGCACCGGCTCGGTGTAGAGCTGGGCATGCGGGAAGCTCCAGACATTGGCCACTGATTGCGCGACCCGGCGTTTCAGGTCGTACGGGGTCGCGCGGCCCCCGAGCGCGATCAGGCCGAGCACCACGTAAGAGGTCGACGTAAGCCGGAAGTTTCCCATAGGGGAGCCATCATAACTATCCGATAGTTCAGAGGGAAGCGTATTTGACATACCGTATGGTTCATACTATATGAAACGTACTATGAATTATGCGTTGATCATGAAGATCGTGATTCGCCTGGCAGCCGGCCTGGCGATCGCGGCCGCGGCGATCCTGGTTGGAGCGCTGGTCCTGATATCCTTTGCGCCGTCCAGAGCGCTGAAGCCGCAGGACGTGTTCGGCTTCAAACACCTGGCCGAGCGGGCCAAGCCCAACGACATTCCCGCTCCGTTGTTCTATCGCGCCCATGACGGCGAACAGCTCGCCTACCGCTTCTATGATTCAAAATCAGACCTGATCCTTATTTTCGTCCACGGTTCCGACTATCACGGCGGCGGCTACGATTACCTGGCCAGATCGCTGAGCTCGAAAGGACTCGCCAAAGTCTATCTGCCCAACCTTCGCGGGCATTACCTGTCAGGCTCCACGCGAGGCGACGTCAAATATTTGGGCCAACTCGAAGATGATATCGCGGATCTGATCGCGATGATTCGCGCAAAAGGAGAGACCGGACCGATAATTCTCGGAGGCCATTCCAGCGGAGGCGGCTTTGCAATCCGTTTCGCCGGTGGAAAACATGGCCGACTCGCCGCAGGCTACCTGCTGCTAACTCCCGTATTGCTTCCGCCCGCGCCCACCTATAGATCGACGCCTCCCGTTAAGGCCGCGACGTCTGCGAATCAGACGGCTGGTTGGGCGACGACAGATGTCCCGCGCATAATCGGGCTCACGATTCTGAACGCGTTTGGAATCCCGTGGTTCAACGGCTTGCCGATCGTATGGTTCAACAAGCCCAAGGAATATCTCGACGGAACCGAGACGCTGGTTTATTCGTACCGCCTCGACCTATCGATGCATCCCCGTTTCAACTATGGGCGTGATATCGCGGCGATGGGCGACAATGTTTTGCTCATGGTCGGCGCCGACGACGAGCAGAACTATCCGGACGCATACGCTCCACTGTTCGCACGCTTCGACCCAAAGGCGAAGGTGATAGTGCTGCCCAGGGTCAATCATATGGGAATCATCGACAATGCTGAGATGCTCGATCTGGCTGGCCAGTGGTTGAGCAAAGTTGCCGACGCTCGCGCTACTCACTCTCCATAGAGAAGAGCTTTGCCTAACCAGTCGAAGAAGTGTGCGGGTGCGTGAGGGCGAGATTCCTCGCGATCCCCGCCGCTGGATGAACCCGCACACGATGCGATACACAGTGCCTGCACGCGCTCGGAATGACACAAAAACTGCGCAAGTTGTCATTCCGAGCGCGAGTCTATTGTCACCCTTGCATCGTGCAGGTGACGGCGCGCTGCACGCGTCGCGAGGAATCTCGCCCTCACGCGCCGGCACGCACTCCCGCCCAAGCTCTCATAGAGGAACGTCGCAGCAGTCCGCCTGCACTACTGGTCCGCGCCGACCTGTTTGTGGATCGCGGCGCCGATCTCTTTGGCCAGCGCGTCGATCATCGCTGCGTCTTCACCTTCGACCATCACCCGCGCCAGCATCTCGGTGCCGGAGTAGCGCACCAGCAGGCGCCCCGATGCGCCCAGCTTGCGCTCAGCTTCGGCGATCGCGCGGCGCACGGCGGGCATCTCGGCTATAGGGGTGCGTTTGCTCACCCGGATATTTTCCATCGTCTGCGGCACGCGGCGCATCGCGCGCAACTCGGAGAGCGGCTTTTCGCTCTGCGCCATGATCGTCAGGACCAGGAGCGCGGTGATGAGCCCGTCGCCGGTGGTCGAATAGTCCATGCAGATTACGTGGCCCGATTGCTCGCCGCCCAGGTTGTACGAATTGGCCCGCATCTCGCGCGCGACCGAGGGATCGCCAACCTCCGTCCGCACCAGCTTCACGCCCGCGCGCGTGAGCGCCCGCTCCAGGCCGAAGTTGCTCAGAACAGTCGCGACCACGGTGTTTGCCGCAAGCCGCCCCTGCGCCGCCATCGTGATGCCGAGCAGCGCCATCGCGTCGTCGCCGTCGAAGGCCTCGCCCTTCTCATCGATCAGCATCACGCGGTCGCCGTCGCCGTCGAGCGCGATTCCGACTTGCGCGCCCTCGCTCACCACCGCGGCGCGGATACTATCGAGGTGCATCGCGCCGCATTCATGATTGATATTGATTCCGTCGGGTTCGGCGCCGCGCGTGATCACGTCCACGCCAAGCTCCTCGAGCACGTCGGGTCCGACCTTGTAGCCAGCTCCATTGGCGCAATCGATCACGACCTTAAGCCCCTCGAAGTTGGCCGTGCGCGGCACGCAGGTCTTCAGGAACACCAGGTAGCGGCCGAGCGCGTCGTCGATACGCGCGGCCTTGCCGATATCCGCGTTGGTGGCGCGATGCTCCGAGAGCGCGGCGTCGTCGAACACCAGCTCCTCGATACGTTGCTCGGTGGCGTCGTCGAGTTTGAAGCCCTCACGCGAGAAGAACTTGATCCCGTTGTCCTCAAACGGGTTGTGCGAGGCCGAGATCACGACGCCCGCGTCTGCGCGCATGCTGCGAGTCAAAAACGCGATCCCCGGCGTCGGCAGCGGACCGACCAGCCACACGTCCATCCCCATCGAGCAGATACCCGACGCCATCGCGGTCTCGAGCATATAGCCCGAAAGGCGAGTGTCCTTGCCGATCAGAATCCGGCGATGCCGTCCGCTCGAATGGCGGAACACGTAGGCGAGCGCGCGGCCGAGTTTGAGCGCGGTTTCCGAGGTTATCGGCTCGACATTGGCGACGCCGCGCACGCCGTCGGTGCCGAAGAGTTTACGATGCTTTTCCATCGTCGATATTCGCCCGCTTCTGACGATAAATTCTGAGCTTGACCTTGGCTGGCTCCTGCTTCACGAGTTGCATCCCGTCGGGCAGATCAACCTCGAGCGGCAATTCGACCAGACCCGGCACTCCGCCCTGCGCGTCCACATAGACTATGCCCGTGGGGTCCAGCGTTGCGAGCTTCTGGATCGGACCGCGCACCGTGATCGTGGCGGTTTCGGGTTCGACCCGGGACTTGAAGGCAGTGTCGCGCACCTCGACGTCAACGTCGCGAAACTCGCGACTGACAATTTCCTCGCCCACATCGACCTTGGCCAACACGCGCACTACTGCCAGCCGAACCTCATCGCCGGGATCCTGGATCCCAACCACGCGCTCGAGGTCGGCGTCCGCCGCGCGCACGTCGAACGGATCAGTCTCGGCCCGGACCAGCGGCGCCACGAATCGGCTCGGTCCGCTGACCGAGACCGTGGCCGGCTGCAGCTCGATAGAATTTATCTGATAGCCCTTTGCGACCGGCCCGGTCAGGTTAAGATGCACCGGCAGGTCGCGGCTGATTACGCGGTCGATATCGATTTGCGCCTCGTCGGGAGTCACGCGAGTGACCGTGGTGCGCGGAGGCACCGCGAACAGGTTCGGACCGATCTTGAAATCGGTATGGCCGACAGGCACTCCCGTCAGATCCAGCCGCAGCGTCAGGCGTTCCGGGTCGAGCAGCGAGAGCAGAGTGCGCGACCCCGCCACTTCGATCTTAACAAAATCCGGCGGATGGTTGATTATGACGTATCCCGCGGGCAGCGAACGGTAGCTGACCGGAACCGCCAGCGTCACAACCGCGTTGCGCTGTCCCGCGTTGACGAACATCCACAGTCCAATCGCGAGCAGCAGCGCGATCGCGCGCAGGCCGGCGTTGCGGCGCAGGCGCTTGCGCAGCTCGGGCCAGTTGATCAGTTTGCGCAGTCGCTCCATCGCTCGATGCCCCCGCGCCACCCGCCCCGCTATCGGCGCTTACGCCGGCAGGCTCCTCAGCGTGCTCAAGACCGCGGCAGGTTCGAGCCCGCGCTCGAGCCGCCCCTCGCGCGCGATCGAGATGGTTCCGTCCTCTTCGGAGACCACCAGCACGATCGCGTCGCAATCCTCGGTCATCCCGATCGCGGCGCGATGCCGCGTGCCGAGCGCCAGGCTCACGTTCGGATTCGAGGACAGCGGCAGCACGCACGCTCCCGCAAGAATCTGATCGCCCTTGATAATCACCGCGCCGTCATGCAGCGGCGAGCCGCGCATGAAGATCGTCTCGATCAGCTCGGGCGAGACTCTGCCATAGATCAGGCGGCCGCTCTCCATGAATTCATTGAGGCCGTCTTCCTGCTCGATCACGATCAGCGCCCCGATACGGCGCGCCGCGAGCCATGCGGCCGCGGTGGCCAGCTCTTCGGCCGCGCTCGAGGCGGGAGCGCGCGGTCCGAAAAACGATTGCGCGCCAACCCGGGTCAGCGCGCGGCGAATATCGGCCTGGAAAATAACCACAAGGATCACGAACAATGATCCGAGAAAATTATTCAGCAGCCAGTTGAGCGTGAACAGCCCGAGAATCTGCGAGGCCACGAACGCGACCCCGACGATCACCAGTCCCAGCACCATCTGCATCGTGCGCGTGCCGCGGATCAGCAGCGCGATGCGGTAGATCACATAGGCGACGATCAGGACATCCACGATGTCCTGCCATCGGGGCACCGGTATAGCCGGCAGGTAATTCGGCATCGAGTTTGCCTACCTTGGGCGACGCTCGCGAATCGCCGCCGCCATCCTCACCACCGCCCGCGCCGCGCCCGGGTCATGCACCCTGACGATCGACGCGCCCGCCGCGACCGCAAGCGCATCGGCGGCCGCAGTCCCAAATTCGATATCGCGCTCGGAGGCGCCGGCAATCCGCCGGACGAAGCTCTTGCGCGAAGATCCTACCATTACGGGATAGCCGACCGCGGCAAGGCGGGGCAAGGCGTCCAGCAGCGCAAGATTGTGCCGGGCGGTCTTGGCGAAGCCGATTCCGGGGTCGAGGATAATTCGCGAGCGGGCAACCCCGGCGCGGACCGCGGCCTCGGCCCGCGCAACCAGGTACGCGATCACCTCGCGCGCTACGTCGCGGTAGCGCGCGAACTTCAGATGATCCTCGGCGTCCCCGCGCATATGCATCAGCACGACCGCCACGCGTGCGCGCGCCGCGACCGACGCCATCGCGGGGTCGTACTCGAACGCGCTGATGTCGTTGATTATCGCGGCGCCCGCTTCGATCGCGCGCGCCGCGACCGCGGACTTGCGCGTATCGATCGAGATCGGGATGCGGAGCTTCGCCCCCAGCGCTTCGACCACCGGCATCACGCGGCGGATTTCTTCTTCGGCTGCGACGGTGCGCGCGCCTACGGGCCGCGTCGATTCTCCGCCGATATCGATAATCGCTGCGCCGTGCGCTTCCATCGCGAGTCCATGCTCGATCGCCCGGGCGGCGTCCAGGTAGCGGCCCCCGTCGGAGAATGAGTCGGGCGTGACGTTGAGCACGCCCATGATCGCGGGAAAAAGAATTACGCGTCCGTCGCGCAGGCGCATCCGCTTGGGCAGCGCCGCCGGCAGGCGCGCGTGCGTGGACTCGACGACGCGCAATTTCGGACTGCGGGGCTTGTCGCGGGAGTTATCGGATACGAGCCGCATTCGCGAGCTTCCACCTCGCCCGGCGCGCGCAAAGCGGAACTCGCCAGATGCTAGACCAGCACGGGCTTGGGCGGCATCCCGGGAACGGCGGCCGGTTCCTCAGCGTGCTTATCTTTGGCGCCGGCTTCGAGGTTCGGACGCGGGGTCGAACCTGCGGCGGGAGGGAACGACGCAGGCAGCGGACGCCCCTCGCGATACGCGGCTACCACCGCTTCGACTTCGGCGCCGTCCAGGACCTCTTTTTCGAGCAGCCGTTCCGCGATCGCGTGGAGCAGAACAATATGGTCGGAGAGCAGTTGACGCGCCTTCTGATAAGCGTCGTCGATGATCCGCCGAATCTCGCGATCGATCTCGATCGCGGTATGTTCGGAATAGTCCTTCTGATGTCCCAGATCGCGGCCCAGGAAGACCTGCTCGTCGTGCTTGCCGAAGGTCATCGGCCCGAGTTCCTTGCTCATGCCGAATTCGCAGACCATCTTGCGCGCAAGCTCGGTCGCTTTTTCAATATCGTCGCCGGCGCCGGTGGTCATGTGGCCGAAAATCAATTCCTCGGCTGCGCGTCCGCCGAACATCATCGCCAGGCGCGTCTTCAGGTAGTCGCTGGAATAGGTATAGCGATCGTCGAGCGGTAGCTGCTGGGTGACGCCGAGCGCCATCCCGCGCGCGATAATCGTAACCTTATGGACAGGGTCCGCGCCCGGCAGCAGCGTCGCCACCAGCGCGTGACCGCCCTCGTGATAGGCGGTATTCTTGCGCTCGGCCAGCGACATCACCATCGAGCGCCGCTCCGCGCCCATCATGACCTTGTCCTTGGCCAGCTCGAAATCCGACATCTCGACCTTGTCCTTATTGCGCCGCGCCGCGAGCAACGCCGCCTCGTTGACAAGGTTCTCGAGGTCCGCGCCGGCGAAGCCCGGAGTCGAGCGCGCCAGCTTGTCGATATTAACGTCTTCGGAAAGCGGAACCTTGCGCGTATGCACCCGCAGGATTCCGTCGCGTCCCTTCACGTCCGGCCGAGGCACTACTACCCGGCGGTCGAAGCGGCCGGGGCGCAGCAGCGCGGGATCGAGCACGTCGGGCCGATTGGTCGCGGCGACCAGGATCACGCCCTCGTTGGCCTCGAACCCGTCCATCTCGACCAGCAACTGATTGAGGGTCTGCTCGCGCTCGTCGTGGCCGCCGCCCAGGCCTGCGCCGCGATGGCGTCCGACGGCGTCGATCTCGTCAATAAAAATGATGCATGGCGCGTGCTTCTTGCCCTGCACGAACAGGTCGCGCACCCGCGACGCGCCCACGCCGACGAACATCTCGACGAAGTCCGAGCCTGAAATCGAAAAGAACGGAACTCCAGCCTCACCCGCGATAGCGCGCGCGAGCAGCGTCTTGCCCGTCCCCGGAGGGCCGACCAGCAACACGCCCTTGGGGATACGGCCGCCAAGGCGCGTGAAGCGCTTGGGGTCGCGCAGGAACTGGATTATCTCTTCGAGCTCGTCCTTCGCCTCGTCGATTCCGGCCACGTCGGCGAATGTGACCTTGTGGGTATTTTCCGTGAGCAGCTTGGCGCGGCTCTTCCCGAACGACATCGCCTTGCCGCCGCCGATCTGCATCTGGCGCATGAAGAAGATCCAGAGTCCCACCAGGATCAGAAGCGGGAACCACTGCACCAGCATCACCATCCACCAGGGATCACCCTCGGCGGGTTTGGCGGCGATCTTGATGCCCTTGTCGCGAAGCGTCTTTACCAGGTCGGGATCGGTCGGAGCGTAGCTCTTGAAGTGCTCGCCGGCGGTGGTATCGCCCTTGATTTGACTGCCTTGAATAGTGACCGAGGCAATCTGCCCCTTTTCGACCTGGTTGAGGAAGTCGGAGAAGATAATCTCCGGCTCACGGGGCTGCTGCCTGCTGAAGATATTAAACAGCAGGAGAAACATCAGGCCCAAAACGAGCCAGAGAGCAATACTGCGGGAAAACTGGTTCATCCCCATCAAAATCGTACCACGCTCGCTAAATCTGGCGCAACGACGCCTCCATCAATTCGACGAAACTTCGCGTGCCGAAATTCGCACCGCCGTCTCGCTGGCCCGCGTCAAAAGCCCCCGCCCGGATCGTACGCAGCCCGGGATCCATACAA
>JBAPSR010000464.1:0-3378 GCA_049281755.1 Binataceae bacterium (SeqCode) | reverse complement strand
ATCGCGCTGTTCGTGATGGGGTGCGCGGCGCTGGGGTTTCGCCGGCGGCGCGGGCGAATCGCGCTGCGGGTCGCGCGCCTGGACGGTCGGCGCGACCTGTCGTTCTTCTTCCCGATTTTTCTGACGGTCGTCATCCTGGGCACGCTGCATCTGGGCGTGATCGCGCGCCACTTCGCCGCCGCGGGGTTGCTTATCGCTTACGGATCCTACTGCGTCGTGATGCTGCGGCTGAAGCGCGTCGAGGGCGGCGAGATCGAGCACGGACTGTATTTTGAATCGATCTTTCGCGGCGTCGGCGAAAATCCGCGTGGGTTCGTTATCGCGGCGCAGGTGCTGTTCGGCGTCGGCGCGATTCTGCTCGGCGCGGTCGAGTTCGTGGATCAGGTAATCCTGTTCTCGCAGCATGCGGGGCTTAATCCCGGCGTGCTGTCGCTGATCTTGAGCCCGCTCGCGACCGAGCTGCCCGAAAAATACAACTCGGTGGTCTGGATTCGCCAGAGCAAGGACCATCTGGCGCTCGCGAATATTACCGGAGCGATGGTCTTCCAGTCGTGCATCCCGGTCGCGCTCGGCCTGGCCTTCACGTCATGGGTTCTGTCCGCGCCCGAGCTGCTCGCGGCGACGGTCGCGCTCGCGTCGGTGGCGATCCTGTTCATCAATCTGCGCGACTCGGAACTCGGCACGCCGACGCTGATGATCGGCGGGGGCGCGTACGCGATCTTCCTGATTGGGCTCGTGTGGCTCGGAGTGCTGTAGCGAGCGGCGCGCCCAAGCGCATGGATCTGTGTTAGCTTTATGATCTCAGGATCTTTCTCCTGCGATGAATCGGTATCAGGAAATCTCGAGTAAGTTTTACCAGAACCGGCTTCTGTTCGGCGATCCCGCCGACGCCGGGATCGTCGCGCTCGAGATCGCATCGCCGACTGAAATCGAAGTCTTCAAACGAATCGGCGGCAAGATCGTGCAAGAGCGCCGCCCGCTCGAATTGTTTGTCCTGCTCGACGATCTCGCGCATCTGAGCGGCTTTCGGCCCGCGCTCGATACGCGCGAGCTCGCCGGCGGTTTTCGCTACCGCTATCTGGTGAGATTCAACTCGGGCGATACGCTCGAAGCGTTGAAGCGGCATATGCGCAACGTCACCGGCTATGTCGCGAATGCGCCCGGCGCGCCCTACCTGGTCTTCGCCGATCCGGTCGAACAGCATCTGATGCTCTCCGGATCAACCTGCTTCATGGGACTGGAGCTAGGCGACCTGGTGCGGATGCAGATCGATATCGAGACCTACATCTCGAAAGGCTTCGAGTTTCCCTCCGCCGCGCGTGAGGGCGACCGCGTGGTCGCAATCTCGATCTCCGATTCGACCGGCTTCGAGCTCCTGCTGCGCGGCACCGAGATGGACGAGCGCACGATGCTCGAAGAGCTGGTGCGCGTCGTCGGCGAGCGCGACCCCGACGTGGTCGAGGGACACAACCTGTTCCGCTTCGACCTCGAATATCTCGAGACTCGCGCGCGGCGTCATCGCGTGAAGCTTGCGCTCGGACGCGGTGGCGGCCTGCTGCGCGCGCGCCCGTCGCGGCTCCAGATCGCGGAACGATCGATCGCCTATCGCCGCTACGACATTCCCGGGCGCAACATTATCGACACCTGGATCCTCGCGCAGCACTACGATATCGCCAGCCGCGAGCTCGAAGGCTTCGGGCTCAAGCAGCTCGCGATCCATTTCGGCCTCGCGCGCAAGGACCGGGTTTATCTCGACGCGTCGCGCGTCAGCGAGATTTTCGATCGCGATCCCGAGCGCCTGTTCGAGTACGCGCTCGACGACGTGCGCGAGACTCGCGCGCTGGCCGAGGTGCTGTCGCCGAGCTACTTCGTGCAGGCCAAAATTTTTCCGTACTCGTACCAGAACGTCGTCCTGCGCGGGAACGCGACTCGAATCAACGCTCTGCTGATGCGCTCGTATCTGGCCGCGGGCCATTCGATCCCCGAGCCGCAGGATTCCACGGCCGTCGCCGGCGGATACACCGAGATGCGCCGATGCGGCGTCGCGCGCCGGGTTGCGCACTGCGACGTGACCTCGCTGTATCCCTCGCTGATGCTCCAATACGGGCACGCGCCCGGCTCGGATCGGCTGGGGGTGTTCCTGAAGCTGCTGGGCGACTTGCGCACGTTTCGCGTGCGGGCCAAAGGCCTTGCGCGCGAGCTCGAAGGCGCCGAGCGCCGCAACCTCGAAACGCTGCAGCAGACCTTCAAGATATTGATCAATTCGTTTTACGGATATCTCGGTTTCGGACTCGGCCATTTCAACGACTTCGAGCAGGCGGGCAACGTCACCCGCCGCGGCCGCGATCTGATCCAGAGCGCCGTCGCACAGCTCGAAGCGCAGGGCGCGCAGGTGATCGAGGTCGATACCGACGGGATCTATTTCGTGCCCCCGATATCGGCCGCGAGCAATACCGAGGTCGAGGCGATGGTCGCGGCGCTGGAAATTCCCGCCGGAATCAAGCTTGAAATCGACGGACGCTACGCCGCGATGTTCTCCTACAAAATGAAGAACTACGTCCTGATGGACGAGTCGGGCGCGATGACGGTGCGCGGCTCGGGCCTGAAATCGCGCGGGCTCGAACGCTTCCAGCGCCGCTTCATGGAAGAAATCTTCGCGCTCC
Organism: Binataceae bacterium (SeqCode); assembly: GCA_049281755.1. Classification (GTDB taxonomy): domain Bacteria; phylum Desulfobacterota; class Binatia; order Binatales; family Binataceae; genus JBARDN01. Next base: position 715 of record JBAPSR010000464.1, on the reverse strand, counting down.
TGATGCATGATCGGCAGGCGGAGATTCCGAAGCTGTTTGACGATTGGCGCGCGCGCTTCGAGCGGCACGAAGTCGGGGTCGCGGATTTCATGAAGACCGAAACGCTGCAGGACTCGCTCGACAACTATCGCCAGAAGATCTCCGCCAGTCGCAGAAATCTTGCGGCCGCGTATGAACTCGCGCTCAAAGCGCAGCGCCCCTACCAGAGCGGCGACCAGATTTCCTACTACGTTGTCGGCCGCACCGATCGCGTCAGAGTCGCGGAGGCCGCGAAGATGGCGTCGGAATACGACCCCGCCAACCCCGACGAGAACGTCGCCTACTATCAATCCAAACTCGCCGACCTATACGAGAAATTTCGCCCGTTTATCGAACGCCCCGGCTTGTTCGTCCCCGAAGTGGAAGTCGAATCCGGCCAGCAGGAACTCTTCGCCGCGCCCGCCAAACCCACCGACCAGGAATCCGCCGAGTAGCCAATCGCGGCGCCGTCCGCTCATTCCCGCGCGCGGGGCTGCCGCGCGTAGAGGAATCTCTGGGCGAAGGCCCCAACCTGCGGCGTGGACTCTGCGCATGAACGCTCCGGGATTTCTCCCTCTGGTCGAAATGACGAATGCGGGCGACGCGCATGAGTATCGTGGCTTCAGCCAAGCCCACATCCGTCATTCCGAGCCAGGCGAGGAATCCCGGGGCGTCCATGCGGGGGAGCTAACACCAC
>JBAPSR010000463.1:0-6096 GCA_049281755.1 Binataceae bacterium (SeqCode) | reverse complement strand
ATCTAACCATGGCGCTCGGACCGTTCTACGTGGCTCAAAAGCTCACACAGGCAACAGGACTCAGGGGCGTCGCGCTCCTGATGCGCCACGGCGAAACCGCGTGGAACCGCTCCGGCCGCGTGATGGGGCGCAACCCGATCGAACTCGACCCGGAAGGCCGCGCGCAGGTCGAGCGCGCGGTACCCTTCGCGCGCGAGCTCGCGATCGATCTGATCGTCACCAGTCCGCTGCCGCGCGCGCGCCAATCGGCGGAGATTATCGCGGCGGGAATCGGCCGGGTCGCGGTAAGCGAAGATCAGGAGCTTTCCGAAGTGCAATACGGCCGCTGGGAAGGAATGGTCTTCGACGATCTGATCAAGGATCCCGAATACGTGCTCTACCGCGAGCGTCCGCTGGATCACCCCACTCCCGGCGGCGAGACGATCCTGCACGTGCAGTCGCGCGGGGTTGAGGCGATCGCCCGCGCGGTCGGCGCGAACCCCGGCAAGCGAATCCTGTTCGTCTCACACGGCGATATAATCCGCACCGTGCTGACCCATTTCATGGGTCTGGAACTTTCGCAATTCCGGCGCTTGAGGATCGACAATGCGACCTTCTCGGGATTTCAGCTCGCGGGCGATTTCGCGGAAATCAAGTTCCTGAATCTCCTGCCCGACCCCGCCCGCGCATTCGTCGCCCCATTCACTCCCAAATCCGCCACCTCGACCGAGCCAGCACATCTGATCCGTCGCCCTGAAAGGGGCCGTCGATAAACGGCGAGTTCCTGTCCGTCATCCTGAACGGAGGCTGCCGGAGTGAAGGATCTCCGCGAAGCGATTAGTGCGAAGAACCCGCGCCGGTTGCACTAATCGCTTCGCGGAGATCCTTCACCTGCGGCTCAGGATGACATCAAATGAGCGCCTGCCAGAAAATCGACAAGCATGCTCGCGAGGCTTTGACACGGTTGCAAAGCTGGTCTAGTAACTAACCAGTTACATGGCATCTCGGCATCCATCCGGGCGGCGCGCTGTCATTCGTCGAACATCGCGAGCCGTATCGCGCAAACCTCGCTCGCTCGCGCCTGCCCGCGACCCGCAGCGCAGCCAGGAGCGGATTCTCGCCGCGGCGCTGGCCGAGTTCGCGCAGCACGGCTTTGCCGGAGCGCGGGTCGATCGAATCGCGCGACGCGCGCGAATCAACAAGCGGATGCTGTACTGCTATTTCGGCGACAAGAATGCGCTCTACCGCGAAACGATGCGCCGGCGCTTCGCGCTGCGCGCCGCGCAGATCGAACGCTCGCCGTACGGCGATCCCGAGGGCGCCGCCGCTTTCTGGTGGCGCTTCGGTTGCGAGGACCCGGTCTGGATGCGGCTGATGGGATGGGAAGCGCTCGACGCGCAGGCCCGCGCGACCATATGCCGCACCGAACGCAGCCGCGCGTACTCGCGCGCGGTCACGCAGTTCCGCCAGTTCATCGCCCGCGGCGACTTGACCGACCGGATCGATCCGCGTCACGCGTTGCTGCTCAACATGGCGCTGACCGGTTTTCCGATCGCGTTTCCGCAATTGACCCGGCTGGTCACCGGCGTCGGTCCGGAGAGCCGCCGTTTTCAATCCGAGTGGAACGATTTCCTGCGCATCATCATGCGCCAGTTGAAGCCCGCGCCCGCCGTGTCGAGAATCGCTCGCGCACCGGCCAAACCGCGGCGCCGAAAACTGCAAGTGTCAGGGGACGCGTAGATGTGGATCGTACAACTCGCCCTTAGAAGGCCGGTCACTATCGCGGTGATGGCGGCGTTGATGCTGCTGCTCGGAATCGTCTCGCTCAGCACCATGAACTTCGACATCTTTCCGGCGATCGATGTGCCGGTGGTCGATCTGGTCTGGAATTACCCGGGACTTTCCGCCGAAGAGATGGAGCAGCGCGTCGTCAACATCAGTGAGCGCGCATCTTCGACCACGGTCAACGGAGTCGATCATATCGAATCGACTTCGCTCAACGGCATCGGGCTTTTGAAATTCTACTTTCAGCCGGGCGCCGACACCGCGCTTGCGATCGCTCAGCTAACTTCCGTTTCCGAGGCGATCAAGAACATCCTGCCGCCCGGCATCAACGCGCCGAGCGTGATCGATTACAACGCGACCAATGTGCCCGTCGTGTACATCGTCTATTCGAGCGAGCTCCTCTCCCAGAGCCGGATCTACGACTTCGGCGCGAATTTCGGACGCCTGTTTCTTTTCACGATTCCGGGCCTCTCGACGCCCGCGCCATTCGGCGGCGCCCAGCGCCAGGTGATGGTCAATATCGATCCGTCGCAGATGTACTCGCGCGGCGTTTCGCCTGCCGACGTGGTCAATGCGCTCCAGCGGCAGAACGTGATCATCCCGGGCGGCACCGCGAAGATCGGCAACACCGAGTACGACGTGGTGATGAACGGCAGCCCGGTCACCGTCGATGCGCTCAACCGCCTGCCGATCAAGTACGTGGATGGCGCCCCGGTCTATGTCGGCGACGTCGCGAAGGTCAGCGACAGCCACGCGGTGCAGACCGACGTGGTGACGGTCAACGGCAGCCCCGCGACCTACATGCTGATTCTGAAGCATCCAGCGGCCTCGACCCTCAGTGTGGTTGATGCGGTCAAAAAGGTGATGCCGCAGATGCGCGCGATCGCGCCCAAGGGGCTGGATATCAGCCTGGCGTTCGATCAGTCGGTGTTCGTCCGGCGCGCGCTCGACGACGTGCTGCAGGAGGGCGTGCTCGCCGCGGCGCTGGTCGGAGTGATGGTGCTGTTGTTTCTCGGTTCGCTGCGCTCAACGTTCATCGTGATCCTGTCGATCCCGCTTGCGATCTTCACCTCGATCATCGGGCTCAAGCTTTCCGGGCAGACGATCAACATCATGACGCTCGGCGGACTCGCGCTCGCGGTCGGGATGTTGGTGGACGACGCGACCGTCGAGATCGAGAACATCCATCGCAACCACGCGATGGGCAAGCCGCTGGGCGTCGCGATTCTGGACGGAGCGCGCCAGATCGCAGTCCCCACGTTCATCGGCACACTCGCGATCTGTATCGTGTTCTCGCCCGTCATCGGACTCTCTGGGGTTGCGCGCTTCCTGTTCACTCCGCTCGCGCTGGCGGTGGTGTACGCGATGCTGGCGTCGTACCTGCTCTCGCGCACTCTCGTAACCAGCATGGCGCTGCATCTGCTCGCCGAGGAGCCCGAGGAGCACCATGCAAGCGGATGGCTCGGGGTCATCACGGTGGGTTTCGAGCACTGGTTCGATCGCCAGCGCTCGCGCTACGCGCGCGGCCTCACCGGCGTGATGCGGCATCGCGCGATGGTGCTCGGATGCATCAGCGTGATCGTTGTCGCTTCGATGCTGCTGATGCCGCTGGTGGGCGAGGATTTCTTTCCGCAGGTCGATACCGGGATGATTCGATTGCACGTGCGGGTTCCGGTCGGCACCCGGATCGAAGAGAGCGCGCGAATCATGAACGGAGTCGAGCGCACGATTCGGTCAGTGATTCCGCACAGCGAACTCGCGCTGATGACCGACCACATCGGCTTGCCGGTGTATTGGGCGCTGCTGTTTTATCAAACCGATTCGATCGGCCCGCAGGACGCCGACCTGCAGATTCAGCTCACCGAAGACCATCATCCGACCGAGGGCTATATCAAGGCGATTCGCAACGCGGTCCATCGCGACTTCCCCGACGTGACAATCTACCCGCAAGCCGCCGACATCATCAGCCAGGTTCTGAGCTTCGGCCTGTCGGCGCCGATCGACGTGCAAATCGTCGGAAAAGATCTTTCGAGCGACTTCAAAATCGCCGAAGAGCTGAAGTCCCAGGTCGAGACGATTCCGGGCGCCGCCGACGTGCGAATCGCGCAGGTGCTCAACTACCCGACCCTGCGGGTCAAGGTCGATCGCGACAAGGCCGTCCAGCTCGGCATCTCGCAGCTCGACGTCACCGGCAGCATCCTGACCTCGCTCAGCTCGAGCGTGGTGACTTCTCCCAACCAGTGGCTCGATACCAAAAACGGCGTCAGCTACAGCGTCGCGGTGCAGACTCCCCAGCATGAGGTCGATTCGATCCAGGCTATAGGCCGCACGCCGATAACCGGCACGCTCCCAAACACGCAGCCCGGTGATCCGCAGTTTCTTTCCAACCTGTCCGGCGTCAGCCATGAAATCCAGGCGCAAGGCATCAACCATTACACCGTCCAGCGCGTGGTCGATCTGAACCTGGGAGTCGAAGATCGCGATCTCGGCAGCGTGACCGACGCGGTGCAGAGCAAGATCAACGCGCTCAAGGACATACCGCCCGGCACCAGGATCGCGATCGCGGGCGAGAGTGCCGCGATGCATCAGTCGTTCGCCAGCATGGCGTCGGGACTGGCGCTCGCGATCGTGCTGGTCTATCTGCTGATGGCGACCAATTTCCAGTCGTGGCTCGACCCGCTGATCATCATGATGGCGGTGCCGGGAGCGCTCGCGGGCGTGCTGTGGATGCTGATGTTCACGCATACGACGCTGAACGTCGAATCGATGATGGGCACGATCATGGCGGTCGGAGTGGGCGTCGCCAACGGCAACTTGCTCATCACCTTTGCCAACGACCTGCGCGAGCAAGGCCGCGACGCGGTCAGCGCCGCGGTTGAGGCGGCTGAAGTGCGGATGCGCCCGGTTATCATGACCGCGCTCGCGATGATTCTCGGGATGCTGCCGATGTCGCTGGCGATGGGCGAAGGCGGCGAGCAGAACGCGCCGCTGGGCCGCGCCGTTATCGGCGGCCTGGTCGCGGCGACTTTCATGACGCTGGTGGTGGTACCGATCGTGTACTCGATGTTCACGCATGAGCGTATCGGCAAGCGCCAGCGTGATGCGCAAATCGGACTATTGGTCGAACAGGCCGAGAAAGACTAAAGCATCGGGCGCCGCGCGATGAAAATGGAGCATCGTCATGATCGATACCGGAGATAACGCGCCCAAGAAGCCGGGCACCTGGCTCTACCTCGGATGGATAGGCGCGGTCGTGATCGTGCTGGTGGCGCTCGGAGGGCTGGTGCTCGCGCGCGATCTGCAAATCTCGCATCAGACCGGCGAGCTGCAGCATCAGGAGGATCTGGGACCGCTGGTGATGGTGGCGCCGGTCGAACGCGCGCCGATGAAACGCACGATCAGTTACCCCGGTTACGTCCACGGCTTCTTCGAAAGCGCGATCTATCCGAAGGTCTCCGGTTACGTGAAGTCGATGCTGGTCGATAAGGGCATGCGGGTGAAGCAGAACCAACTGCTCGCGGTGATCGTCTCGCCTGAGCTCGATCAGCAGGTCGCCAATGCGCTCGCGACCTATCGCATCGCCAAGCTCACCGACGACCGCTTCCAGAGGCTGGTCCGGGCGCAGGTCGTGCCGCAGCAAACCGCCGACGAGTCGCACGCCACGATGCTCGCGGACAAGGCGCAGTGGGACTCGCTGCGCGCCCAGCAAGGATACGAACGCGTGCTCGCTCCGTTCGACGGAGTGATCACCGGACGCAACCTCGACCCGGGAGCGCTGGTCGCGATGGCGACTGCGCAGGCCGGCGCGGTCTCGATCGTCACGATGGCAACGCTCAAGCCGGTGCGCGTTTATATAAACATGCCGCAGGACGATGCGGTCTTCATGCGCGACGGCGACGCCGCGCGAGTCACCGTCACGCAGTTCCCGAACCGCGCCTTCACCGGCGCCGTCACGCGCCATCCCGAGGCGCTGCTGACATCATCGCGCACGATGCTGGTCGAGGTGGATCTGCCCAACGATGACGAATCGCTGCTGCCCGGCATGTACGCGCACGTGGATATTTCGTTGAACGGAAATTCAGGAGCGCCGATGGTGGCCGATGACGCGCTGGTGTTCAACGGCGGCAATATCTTCGTGCCCGTCATCGCCAACAATCACGTGCATCTGGTCAAAGTGAAACTCGGCCTCGACGACGGCATCAAAAGTGAAGTGGTCGAAGGTCTGACTGGAAACGAAATGGTCGCGATCAATCTTGGGCAGGTCGCCCGCGACGGACAACTGGTGCGCACCGCCGAAGAGCCCCAGCGCTGAACGCTGCGGTATTATTCTTC
>JBAPSR010000462.1:0-7623 GCA_049281755.1 Binataceae bacterium (SeqCode) | reverse complement strand
CAACAGCAGGCTCGATCGACCTAATCCCTAACCCCTTCCCGCACAGGAAGGGGGACCAGATCGGTTGACTGCGAGTCTCATCTCCCGACCGCGATGAGGATGTCGATGAACGGCAGGTTCTTGTCCGTCATCCTGCCATGAAAGTCGGCGGAGCCAACGAGTATCGTAATCTCAGCCAGGCCCCCGACCGTCATTTCGAGCGCTGCGCGAGAAATCCCGAGGCGTCCATGCTCGACGCCAACCTCTCATGCAGCGGCCCTTCGATCGGGATTTCCTTCGGCCTTGCTCAGGACAGGCTCTCGCGCGGCAGCCGGAGCCTGCCCTGAGCCTGCCGAAGGGCGCGGGAATGACAACCGCATCAGTCTTCCTAGGGGCGGCTACCGGTGCGATGCACTCGCAACGCTCACATACCTTCGACTTTCAGGGCAGTGAATTACCAGGTCATGGCACAGGAAATAGGCGCGGGCGTCTCGCCCGTGGGAGATGGGTGCGCCGTAGCCGCGCCCCACCAATGAATTCCGCTTATCGGCATCAGATGAATACAATGGTTCCCGCGCTGCGCCCAGGGCATTCATTGGTGGGCGGCCCGGTGGCCCGCCGTCGTCCACGGGCGAGACGCCCGCGCCACTATGACTTTGCGCTTTTATTGATATGCCTAATCGCTTCGTGGAGATCCTTCGGACCAGAGCCGCATCGTCTCGTTAACCACGGCGTCGAGGCAGTGCATCGATGCGGGGTCGGCATCTTCGGGCATCCGCGCCAACTCGTCGCGCGCGGCGCGCGTGGCGTCGGGATGCAGCGCCAACTGATGCATCGCCCATGCGAGCGATGCGGCCGTGGTCTCATGGCCGGCGAGCAGCAGCGTCATCATCTCGTCTCGCAGGACGATGTCGCTAATCGGACTACGGTTTTCGTCGCGTGCGGCAAACAGAATCGAAAGAAGCGAACGACTCTAATGCGCGGCGATCCTGCGATGGAGCACTCTAAACAGTCCTCGAACTCGCGGTTTTCAGGTGCGTCCGTTTGGGAAGGGTCGAGTGGTTGGCTCGATCTTCAGAAGTCGCAAACCCCTTGGGAGAGAGGCGTTTTAATTCATTTTCGAGCCGCGCCATCTCCCTAACGATCGTTCGGGTTTTTGCCAGGTTTGTTCATGGCTGAACTGTTCAGCCTTATACCCGATTCCACTTCGTGCAACGATCGATCCGTGGAAGCATCCCGCACACCATTGCGCCCCACTTTGCCGATCTCACTCCACGCCGATGCCTTCGCGACCTGGCGCAATCATCAATCCAACCACCAACCCACGACGGCACAAAGAACCGATTCATTTCCGCGCGCGGCGCGCGGAAATGAATCTTCTTCGTGTCTTGGTGTCCTCGTCTTCCTTAGTGCCTTCGTGTTTAGTCTTTTCCGCGGCCTGAAAAGGGTCCAAAAATCGATGACCGAAAAAGCTGCAGAAACGAACCCATTGCGGCAAATTCAGCAGCATTTTCAAGGAGTTTATTTTTCAAGCCACTAGAAAAGATACCAAACGAACCCACCGAAAAATGTCCGATTTCAAAAAACCAAGGCACTACTTTGCCCAAAATCGGCGAAAATACTGACGCAATCTCGCACGTTCGTTATGAGGGGAGGGCCCCGGACCCGTGCGTTTCCGCATCGGGCCCGAGGCGCCTGGGAGAGGACTTGTCCAGCTCTGCCCGGTGCGGCCTATTGTCCGCCGATCGTTCGGATGACCTGGATCATCGCGGGTCCGACGATCACCGCGATCATCGCGGGCAGGATGAAGAGCACCAATGGAAACAGAATCTTGATCGAGGCCTTCTGCGCCTGCTCTTCGGCGCGCAGGCGCCGGCGCGTGCGCAACGCGTCAGAGCTCGCGTGAAGCGCGGGTCCGATTTGCGCGCCCAATTGCTCGCTCTGGATCAGGGTCGCGGCCAGCGGCTTGATATCGTCGACCGCGGTCCGATCGGCAAGGCTGCGCAGCGCTCCGCCCAGGGATGCGCCGGCGGAGATATCGCTCGCGACCAGGCTGAGTTCGGTGCCGATCTCCTGCCCCTGCCGCTCGCATTCGGTGCCGACGATCCGGATTGCTTCATAGAGCCCGAGTCCCGCTTCCACGCAGACCACCAGCAGATCGAGTACGTCGGAGAGCTGGCGCGCGATATTGCCCTGCCGGATACGGGCGCGGCGGCCGATGTAATAGCTCGGGACGAAGATCCCGATCGCGGCACCGCCGAGCGCGAACAGGAACGGCTGCGCCACCGAGTCGTGCAGCACCACGCCTACCAGCAACCCGAGCGCGCCGCATCCTGCCGCCAGCAGCACGCGCACCACCTGGTAGAAGTGCGGTGCGGCGGCCTTGAGGAAGCCGGCTTGCGCGAGCGTCTGCGCGAGCTTCTCGCCTTGCGGAGTACCGAGGTCGGGAACCGGAACTTTTTTGGACGCCCACTTGAAGATCATCCGCAGCAGGTTGGGATCGTATTCGCCGTCGCCCTCGAGCGCGCCCTGGGTCACGCGCATCTTAAGCGCCAGGTCGGCGAAGCGATCGTCCACTGGGCGATGGCCCGCGAATACTCCGACATACAGGGCCACGGCCGCGGCGCCGACCAGGAAGAAAAACGCGATACTAATGAAAAGAGCGCTCATATCAGTAACTCACGCGCAGCAATCGCCGAATCGCCAGGATCGCTGCGAGGTCCATGCCCATCGCGAACTTCAGAATCTTCTGTCCGGTGGGATCGTGAAACAGGGAATCCGTATAGCCGGGCTGAATCAGCGAAAACGCGGCCAGCACCAATACCGGCAGGATGCCGACTACCCATCCGCCCATCCGCGCTTGCGCGGTCAGCGCGCGGATCTGGAGCCGTAGACGCTGGCGGATGCGGACGATTTCGGACAGCCGGCCGACGATTTGCGCCAACGAAGAACCGACCTCGCTCTGCACCTTGACCGCGACCGTCAGCAGCCGGAGATCGTCTTCCGGCACGCGCTTGAGCATGTCGTCGAGTGCGCGCGGCAGCGGCAGACCGATGCGGCTCTGCTCGAGCACGGTGCGAAACTCGACCCCCAGCGGATCCGAGAATTCGCCGACCACGACCTGCAGCGCGCGCTGAAGCGAATGACCCGCTTCCAGCGACGACTTGATCAGGTCGAGGGCGAACGGAAGCTGGTTGCTGAACAGCTTCAGGCGGTGCTTCTTTTTGAACTGGATGTATATCAGCGGCATCGCGGCGAAGATGATTCCGGTGCCGAGCCCGAACAGGATGTCGCCAAACATGGCGTCGCCCAAAAATATTCCGCCCCCGAACATCAGCACCATGACCAGCAGCACGTCGGCCACCCGGGTGTACATCCCGGCCTGCCACATCATCGCCTCGAGATGCTGCAGCAGGTTCAGCTCGTACACGACGGAGAGCAGCTTGCCCTGGTCGGGGCGGCGTTTGCGCATGATCCCGATCTCGGTGTCGTCGGCGGGACGGGTCAGGCGGCGCGAGATTTCGGTTTTTTGATCGCTCTCGGTCCTGTTCCCGGTGATGAACACCAGGGCGAAGACAAAGATGATCGCGAAAATTGCCGAAGCGATTAGAAAATCCATGGCTTCATCCCACCACCGAGTTGGCCCGGAACAGCCGCGCGTCGAGCTTCAGCCCGGCGGATTCCAGCCGCTGCGAATAACTCGATCGGATGCCGGTCGAGATGAAATTTCCTTTGACCTCGCCGTCGCTCCCCACTCCGGTGCGCTTGAACTCGAACAGATCCTGCATCATCACCATTTCCCCCTCCATTCCGCTGATCTCGGAAATTTTCATCACCTTGCGGGTACCGTCCGACAGACGCGAGACGTGAACGATCATGTTGAGCGCCGACGCGATCTGCTGGCGCATCGCGCGCTGCGGGATGCTGATCCCCGACAGCAGCATCATCATCTCGAGCCGCCCCATCGCGTCGCGCGGCGTGTTGGCGTGGATCGTTCCGAGCGAGCCGTCGTGACCGGTGGACATCGCCTGCAGCATGTCGAACACTTCCGCGCCGCGGACCTCGCCGACGATAATCCGGTCCGGCCGCATGCGCAGCGTGTTCTTGACCAGATCGCGCTGGCTGACCTCGCCCTTGCCCTCGACGTTGGAGGGCCGGGTTTCGAGGCGGACCACGTGCGGCTGCTGGAGCGAGAGTTCGGCCGAGTCTTCGATCGTCACGATTCGCTCGTCCGACGGCACGAACCCCGACAGGCAATTGAGCATCGTGGTTTTCCCCGAGCCGGTGCCGCCGCAGATGATAATGTTGAGGCGTGCTTTAACGATGATTTCGAGAAATTCGACGATCTCGGGTACCACCGATCCCTTATCGACCAGATCCTGAATCGCGTAGCGGCGCTTTCCGAAACGCCGGATCGAGAGCGACGGCCCGTCGAGCGCCAGCGGCGGAATGATCGCGTTGATACGCGAGCCGTCGGGCAGACGCGCATCAACCATCGGCGACGACTCATCAACCCGGCGTCCGACTTGCGAGACGATCCGGTCGATGATCAGCATCAGATGCGCATCGTCCTGGAACTTGACTTCGGTCGGATGCAATCGCCCGCGTTTTTCCACGTATACCTGGCCGTGCCCGTTGACCAGGATGTCGGTGATGTCGTCGTCCCACAGCAGCGGCTCGAGCGGTCCCAGGCCGAGCAGTTCGTTTTTGATCTCTTCGACCAGCCGGGTCTTGTCCGAGTCGGTCAGCAGGCGGCCGTCCTCATTCAGGATGTCAGTGATCGCGGTGGTGACTTTGGCCGAGGCCAGCGCGGGCTCCAGGCTTTCAAGGCGCGAGACATCAAGGGTTTCGAACAGGCGGTTGTGGACTGCGAGCTTTAGCTGCGAGAAACCCTCGGCCTGGGTGTCCTTGACCTTTTTGGGTCCGCCGCCAATCAGCGAGCGCTGGAACGGCGCCGGAGTTTGGCTGTTCTGCTGCGAGATTCTATCGACCAGCTTCATGGCGACCTCAGCTGCGCGCACCGATCACGTTGAGCAGTTTGGAGACGAATTTTGATCCGTCGGGAGCCCCGTCACTGGCAACGCTGGCGTTGCTGCTCGCGACCCGGCGCGCGATTTCCTCGACGCTCTTGGCCAGCGGAGAGTTCGGCGCCACCTGCCACAAATCCTGGGCGCTCAACTGAATCCGCTCGAGAATCTTTTCATCGCGCGGGACCTTGGCGAAGATCGGTTGCGCCAGCGTATGGCTGAGCTGATCCTCGCCGATCGGATGATTCAGGGTGTGGCGGCTCAACACGAAGGCCGGCTCGACGTTGCGCAGGCCCAGGCGCTGGACCAGATCGACGAATCGCCATGCGCAGCGCGCGGCGCCGATAGACTGGTCGAGCACGTAGAACAGATGCTTGGAGCGCTCCCACGCCGCGACCGAATTCGCGTCGATATGGGTTCCGCAATCGACGATCACGTAGTCGAATAGCTGGCGCATCAGGTCCAGCATTTCGCCCACCGCGGCGTCGGTCACCAGCTCGCTGTCCTCGATCCGCTTGGGCGCGGCCATCAGGTATACGCCCGAGGCGTGTTTCGAAAGCGCGCCTTCGAGCTGAATCGAATCGAGTTTTTTGGCGCCTTCGGTCAGCGCCATGATCGTGCGCTCGGGTTCGAGATTCAAAAACACCGAGAGTCCGCTGGTCTGCAGATCGAGATCGACCACGCCGACCCGCTTGTCCAGCACGTAGCGCAGCGCGAGCGCCAGATTGGCCGACAGGCTGGTCACTCCGGTGCCGCCCACCAGGCTCACGATCGAGATGATCTGTCCGCCCTCGTGATGCTCCTCGCGCCGGCGCGCCTCGCTGATCTTGAGCAGCGCGCGGGTCACGTCGCCGGGATCGAGCGGCAAAAACAAGAGCTCGTCGGCTCCGGCGCGCAGCACCCGCTTCATCAATTCCGGCGAACGCTCATCGAGCAGCGCGAACACCAGCGGCGCCGGACTGAGTTGAGTTTCGCGGTGCAGATAGACCAGCGCCGCATCCTCATTTCCGTTGAAGACCACCATCGTTACGTCGGCCGGCACCAGGTCGGAGGTATCGGTGTCGGGTTCGAATTCCGCGATATCGAGCGGTGGGTCGCCGAGCGCGGCGAGCTCGGTTCGCACCTCGGTGCGCTGCCCTTCGGCGGCGCACACGAGGTGGACCTTTAGCGCTCCGCGCCGGTTCCCGTTGTTCTGCTTCAGTACTGACACTGCTTCCTCTCCCTGTTGGCAGTTTCAGTGCCTGACGGACCGGTTAAAACCGGGGACGCGATGCGTCATACGTCGGCAGCTGCTGAGTCTTGATCGACTCCGGAGTCATCGGACCCATATCCGTCGGATTGTAAGTCTGTGCTCCCTCGGGCAGCGCTTTTACGATTTGCGGAGTCACGCTCATCACCAGGTCCGTTTCCTGGGTCGAGTGCGAGGTCGTGCGGAACAATCCGCCGAGATACGGCACGTCGCCAAGGTAGGGAACCTTGTTCACGGTCGAAATCGGGTTGTGGAGAATCAGGCCCGCGATGATCAAGGTCTGGTTATCCTTCAACCGCACCATGGTCTCCGCTCGCCGCGTCACGAACGCCGGGATGGTAAAGCCGAACATGCTTACGCCATGCGCATAATCAGGCTGCGAGACTTCGGGTTTCACCAGCAGCTCGATATTGTTGCGTCCGACCACGGTCGGCACGAACTGCACCGAGGTCCCGAACTGCTTGAACACGATCGAAGTATTGAGCGCCTGCGCGATGACGATCGGAATCTCGCCGCCGGACAGGAACTTGGCTTCTTCGCCCGAGTTGGCCAGCAGATGCGGCTCGGCCAGAATTTTGGCCAGATTGTGCGTCTCGAGGAACTGGAAAAAGCTCTGGGTCTGGACGTTGGAATTTCCAGCCGCCAGTCCGTAGGTCATGTTCTGCGACAGCAGCAACGGAATCAGCGAGCCGCCCGGAGGCAGCGAAGCGGATCCGCCCGAGATCGTGGTTCCGTTAGGCAGCACCTCGGTGAGCGTGCTGGTCGGGCTGAACGGCGTCGCCACCGAGCCCGGCATCCCGAACATCGATACGCCGTAGTTCGAGAGCGCGAGCGAGAGGTTCACGCCCTGGTTTTCGATATTGCTGCGATCCAGCTCGGCGACTACGCAATTGAGCAATACCTGCTCCTTGCCGCTCGCGTCGATTCGGACCTGGCGCTCGTCGTAATGGCCCTGGTTGTTCCAGACCGCCAGCGTGGTGAATCCAGGCTTGTGTCCGATCAGATTGATCTGGAACGGATTGATCACCTGGATATCGGCGATATTGGTGTCCGCGATCGAGACGCGCCGAATCCGCGCGTTGAAGTCGATGATCTGCGAGGTGCCGGTCATCATGTCGATCGTGTCTTCGGGCAGCGGATGGTTCCCGCCCGAGACCGCGGTGGTCGGATACTCGCCGCCGGACATCGCGACCGACGGATCGGTGCGAAACTTGTCGGTTGCATTCTCGCTAGCCGCCTGGCTCGGAATAACCGGATTGATCGGCTGAGCTCCCGCACCCAGCGGTGGAGGAAGCGTTGCCTCCGCGGCTATCGGGGCGGGAGGAGCGGGAGCGGCCGCGACCGGCGCCGGGGCACTCGCGCTAGAGG
>JBAPSR010000461.1:0-2439 GCA_049281755.1 Binataceae bacterium (SeqCode) | reverse complement strand
CGAGCCGAGCGCATCCTCCAGCAATGTCGAAAGATTGTTGTTGGAGTCGGTGCGCGCGAAATATTCGTCGATGTTCAGCCCGTCGAGCAAGTTACCACTCGGAGTCCCAGCTTGGAGTTCTTGCACCGGATTGAGGATATCGTATAGAAACTGCGTTCCAGTCCCAGCGATGGTTTTGCTCGCGCGGCGACCGAATGCGTCGTATGTGAAACTGGCATCCACCGGACCGCTGATTGCTGTCAGATGGTTGCGCGCGTCCCAGGTATAGGTGTTCGTTCCGTCGCCGGTCAGATTGCCGTTGGCATCGTAGCTCAACGTAGTGCCGTTGAACGCCGTCATCCCATTGTCCGCGTTGAAGCTGTTACCGCTGGCCGCGGTGGGCAAGTTGATCGCGGCCAAAGTGCCGTTTTTGCTGGTCACGCGGCCGTCCGCATCATAGCCGTAGGTCAGATTGCCCAACTGCGCACTTCCCGCCGCTCGACTTCCCGAAGTGGACTCTCGCTGCTAAAAAATCCGAAAGCGGAATAGGGTTTAGCAAGCGCCAATGTCAAAACAGGTGAAACCCCTGAGGGAGCCATTGGACGACGACGTCCGGCATCTATCGAGCTTTCTTTGGCATCCATCCCATTTCGGTCCACACGACTGCCGAAATCATAAAGATGGCAGTCAGAATTAGGCAACGAATCAGGATCGTGCGAAACTGTTCCACGATTAAACGCGGAGGATTATGATAATAGGTGATCCGACTAACGCTGTCGAAGACGACCGCGAGTGCATATACGATCACGAACATTTTTACAAAACTGGCTAACGTAATCATCGACCTTAGTATCGAAATCCAATATACCCATTGACGCCTGGTCCGATCGGGAAGTTTATTTGTGGCGAAGAGTACCCTGGTTCGGTTACTGCGGCATTGTTGACATTTATAGTCGAATCAACTCCTCCCAGCGGAGTGCTCACGTTGACGTCGAGGCTTACTTGGCCTGGTTCGGGACCAAACTGGCCGCGAACGCAAGCATTAGAACCTGGAGGGAACGGAATTGGGAAGTTCAGACTGGGTCCGTTGGTGACGGTCGTCGGGTTGCCGCCGGAGTGAAAGGGAAAGGTCGTCTCTACGCCACCAAGAGGAGAGTCAATACCAACTGACACATCAGGCGGCTCAAACGGCGGAGGATTCTGGCTGCTTTCGAGGCTGACCCAGCCGGTTTCCAAGCCATTCGGGTCAAGAAAGGAAATGGGGTTATGCTTCGCGTACGCGTACAGATTCGAGTCGCCGCCCGCAAAGCCGATTGGATCCTGGGAGACGAACCTCTGGTACGTCGGGCTATAATATCTGGCGCGGTAGGAGTACAAGCCGGTCCCGTCGTTCTCGCGACCTGTGAATTGATATGAATTGCCATTCGCGGCGCCGCCGACGGTGGTCGCTCCGAACGGCTGATAGGTATAACTGGTCGCGATGCTCTGTCCCGCGCCCACCAACCCGATCGTCGAACCGAGCGCGTCCTGCAGCAATGTCGAAAGGTTGTTATTGGAGTCGGTGCGCGCGAAATATTCGTCGATATTCAGCCCGTCGAGCAAGTTACCACTCGGAGTCCCAGCTTGAAGTTCCTGCACCGGATTCAGGATATCGTAGAGCAACTGCGTTTCTGTACCAGCAATGGTTTTGCTCGCGCGACGGCCGAATGCGTCGTATGTAAAACTGGCATCCACAGGACCGCTAATGGCGCTAAGATGGTTGCGCGCGTCCCAGTGACACCCTTGGGTGGTGGCAGCGATAGCGCTCAGGTGCCCGCTGATTTTTTGCTCTCTCGACGCGCTCGCCAATTCAGCCACCATATACCCAATGCCAGAGTCATCAACACAGAGATGGAGTATGCGAGCAAGTATCGAGGCATCTCCGGTGGAGTATCAGAAAAGATGCTTTTCGCATGGTAGAAATGCTTCAGATACAGCGGGTAGATTACCGCCAAGCCGAAAGCGCCAGGCCCAGCCAAGAAAATGAGTAGGCGAGCTATCTTTAACCAAAGAGATTTGTGCTCCCCGCCTAGCGCGCGCGTCCCAACATATCCCAAAGCCAATATGAACAGGCAAACAGTCAACGCAACCATCGAACCGGCAAACATAGACCACCAGACACAATGCGCGTCCGCCGGTCTCATCCAAGCGGCCGCGCCGGCTGCTACAGACCTCACTGACAACCACAAGACGCGCTACCCCCGTTGAACTGATCGAGCCCAGCTTCGGCAAGGACGCTCGCTGCGCGCGCCGCCGGAAGGGCTGTAATCGGAACGCTTTCGGGGCCAATTCATTCCCGGTGCCCTCTCAGAACAGGAAGCGGCGGGTGTTGATGCTGATTAGGAGGCCCATCGCGCCCATCATCAGGATTAGCGAGGAGCCGCCGTAGCTCACCAGCGGCAGCGTGATTCCGACGACCGG
>JBAPSR010000460.1:0-4278 GCA_049281755.1 Binataceae bacterium (SeqCode) | reverse complement strand
GTTCGCCGTCGCGCTGGTTGGATACGGCGCGAGCGCGGCGCAATCTCTGCTGGCGGGAGAAGTGGCCGACCTGGTCTATCTGCTCACGGCCAGCGCGGCCGAGGAAACCAAGACTTTCGACCTCGCGATCGTGATTTTTTTCTTTGTCGGACAAGTCGCGTACCTGGGCGGCGCGATCGATCGTTTCACCGCGTACGCTCCGGCCTGGATGTTCGCGTCGTGCGCCGCCGTTGCGATTCTGCCGCAGCTTTTCGGCGCCGAGCCGTTCACCGGCTACTGGATGCGCCACGCGTATCCGGCGTGGATCCAGAAGAGCCCGTCATTCGCCCGAATTACGGGACATATGGCCGCGATGTGGGCGTTGGGTTTCGCAATCGTGGCGGCCGCCGCGTATCGCGCGCCCGCCGACACGCGCTGGCTCGCGATCCTCGCGGCAGTGGTTCTTGTCGCGGTGCTCGCGCCGCTCAGCAAAGCCTATCCCGCGATCTACATCCATCGGATCGGCCTCGGCACCGGCACCGCGGAGACCTTCATCCTTGGGCTGCCATTTATTTTCGATCGCAAACGCGCGAACCAAATCAGCCTTGCGGTCCAGTTCGTCGTGTCGGGCGCGGAGCCGGGAAGCTATTACGTCGAGATTCGCGACGGGCGATGCTTAAGCAGCCAGGGCGACTTGCGCGAGCCCGATCTGACGATCTACTGCGGAACCGAAAGCTGGACCCTGGTGAGCCGCGGCGAGTTGAGCGCCGAACGCGCGGTGAAGGAAAACCTGCTGCGCTTTCGCGGTGCGGCCGACGATTTCCGATCGTTCTTCCGATGCTTCCGGCTGACCGAAGACGCCGGCGCAGCTCCAGCGCGCGGCGCTTCCGGACTGCGCGCCGCCGCCGGACAGGACGCTTAGCCAAAAACGCCGCCCAAGGTCTGGCACGCGACGACGCGCGCGTCTGGTGCGTCGCTTGCGATGAGCTTGGCGGCATCCTGCGCGGCCCCGCGATCGGGAAATATTCCGAATACGGAGCCGCCGCTGCCGGACATCGCGGCGGCGATCGCACCGCGCGTTTCGACTATCGCCCTGAGCTCCGCGATTCGCGGATACATCGCGGCCGCGGGCTTGGCGAGATCATTCACCGTCAAGCCCCGCGAAATCCGGCCTCCCAGGATTGCTTCGAGGTCGGCGGCGGGAATTTCGCCGCTCCAATCGCCGGGCGCGAGCGCTCGAAAAACTTTCGCGGTCGGCACTTCGATCGCCGGAACCGCAAGCACCAGATGGATCGGCGCGATCGCGGGCAGCGGTTCGATTCGCTCGCCGATACCGCGCACGCGCGCCGGACGCGGATCGAGAAAGAACGGCACGTCGGCGCCGATCGACACTGCGACCCTGGCAAGGCGCGCGTCGGCGGCAGCCGTGCACATCGCGGCGAGCATCCTGAGAACAGTGCCGGCGTCGCTCGAGCCTCCGCCGAGGCCGGCACCCGCGGGCAGATGCTTTTCGAGGTCGATCATTATGTGCGCGCTCAGATCGTACTCCCGCGCAAAAGCGGTTGCCGCGCGCGCGGCAAGATTCAAACCGGGATCGCTCAGCTCCGGGCGATTGCAGCGCAGATCGATGCGCAAGGCGGATGCGGGCCGAATCTCAATTCGGACCAGATCGCTCCAATCGATCGGAATGAAAATCGAATCGAGTTCGTGATAGCCGTTGGCGCGGCGCCCGGTCACGCGAAGGCACAGGTTGATCTTCGCGGGCGCGCGCTCGGCCAGAATTTTCACCATCGGCGCTCAGCCCTCAATCGTTCGCTCAGCGCAGCGAGCGCATCGTGCCGGCGGCAGGAGGACCGGGACCGCCAATGATCGCGCCGCGCATCGCTCGGCGGGCGTCGCTCTGGATCACGGCGATCACGCCCCAGAATGCGATGATCAGCGACGCCAGCACCAGCATCTGCCCGGTCAGGAAGGTCGCATGATAGAAGTCCATCCGCGCCGTCGCGTAAGAGACCGCGCGTTCGCGGGCGGTCAGCGGCTCCAGGACCGCGCCACCGGCCGAAGCGTCAAGCTCATCGAAGCTGCGATAGTCGGAGCCCGCGGCGCCATTGGGATCGCTCGCGATGATCTGGCTGTATTGCTGAGTGCGTTCGAGTCCGATGATCCAATTGCCCGCCCCCAGGACCGCCAGCGCAAGTCCGGTCACGATGCGCCAATCGGTGTAAAGGTCGTGCAGCTTCATCGCAGCTTCAGTTCCGCCTCGTCAGCTTCCGGGTCACCATACGAAACAACAATAGGACCGAGCCACAGGGAAAACAACGTAGGCTCGATATGCGCTAAACAAGGCCATTGGCCGGCGCCACGTTGCGTGCTTTCGATGCGTGCGGCTATGATCGACCGACGGACTATGATGGCTGCTCAATCGCAAGATCACTCCCCAATTGATGGCGGCGGCCCCGAGGCGAAATTCAACCTCGAGGACTATCTGCGCCGCTTCGCCGCTCACGACGAGCTCGCGCTGTATCGCTTGATGACGCGGGTGGAAAACCGGATGCCCGAGTCGAGCGCGATTATCGAGCGCATCTATCCGCAGGTCGGACGCGCGCACGTGATCGGGATCACCGGGCCGCCGGGCGCCGGAAAATCGACGCTGGTGAACCGGCTGATCGCGAAATATCGCGCGCTCAGAAAGGAGGTCGCGGTCCTGGCGATCGATCCTTCGAGTCCGTTCTCCGGCGGCGCCGTGCTGGGCGACCGCGTGCGCATGACCGATCATTATAAGGACGCCGGCGTGCATATCCGCAGCCTGTCGTCGCGCGGAAGCCACGGCGGGTTGTCGCGGGCAGCGCGGGAAATCGTAAAGCTGCTCGACGCCTTCGGACACGACGTGATCATTATCGAGACGGTCGGCGTCGGCCAGACCGAACTCTCAATCATGGACCTGGCCGACACCACGGTGGTGGTGACGGTGCCGGAGGGCGGCGATTCAGTGCAGGTGATGAAGGCGGGACTGAACGAAATCGCCGATCTGTTCGTGGTCAACAAGTCCGACCGCGAGGGCGCAGACCGGATCAAGGCGGAACTCGAGCTGAACGTGCATCTCAGGCCCACAGGCGGATGGCGTCCGCCGGTAATGATGACGCAGGCCGCGGCCGGATTGGGCGTTGACGCGCTGGTGGAAGCGATCGGGAAGCACCGTGAGTACCTGCTGGCGCATCGCGACGACGCGCAACTCGCCGAGCGGCGCCGGCGCGAATTCGTGGAGATTCTCGCAGCGGAACTCGAGGACCGCGCGATCCGCTCGCTGCAAAACGGGCGCGCGCCCGAGATCGTCACCGAGGTCGAATCCGGACGCGTGAATCCGTACAGCGCGGCGCGGCGGATGATCGAAGATCCCGGCGCGATCGCGCATCTGCTCTCGGACAGTGGTGAAAAAAAGCGCTGAGCCATCGACGATGTCGAGCCGCAAACAAAAACTCGCCGGCCGTCTGTTCGCCATCGGCGATATCCACGGATGCCCCGACGAGCTCGACGCGATTCTTAAAGCGATCGCGCCGGTCGCCGGCGACACGGTGGTCTTCGTCGGCGACTACGTCGATCGCGGGCCTTCCGCGCGCGACGTAATCGAGATCGCGATGGCGGTCGAAAAGAGCGGCGCCGAGGGCGTGTTCCTAAAGGGCAACCACGAAGACATGATGCTCTCGTACCTCGGGTTGCCGGGCAATTATGGCGAGTCGTTTCTGTTCAACGGCGGCGTCGCGACGCTCGAAAGCTACGGCGTGCGCGAAGACGACCTCGCCGAGGCGGTGCATCACATTCCCGCGGCACACCTGGAATTCTACAACCGGCTCTCGATTAGCTACCTGCGTCCGCCGTACCTGTTCGTCCACGCGGGAATCATGCCGACGCGCCAGCTCGAAGAGCAGCAGACCGAAGACATGCTCTGGATTCGGCAGGAATTTATCTTCAACCCGCATCGGATCGACGCGACCGTGGTCTTCGGCCACACTCCCATGCGCGGGGTGATGATCGATCTGCCGTACAAGCTCGGGATCGATACCGGGCTGGTGTACGGAGGCAAGCTGACCTGCGTCGAGTTCAACGAAGGAGTGCTGTACCAGGTCTCGCGCGGGAGCCGGCAGGTCAAATCGCGGGCGATAGCGCTGCGCTGAGAGTCTTTCGCGACATTTCGAGGACCGCTATTGTGAACAATTCACGGTGGCGGCGTAGCTCAGTTGGTTAGAGCATGCGGCTCATATCCGCAGTGTCGCAGGTTCGACTCCTGCCGCCGCCACCAAA
>JBAPSR010000459.1:0-17505 GCA_049281755.1 Binataceae bacterium (SeqCode) | reverse complement strand
CCGAGCGTCAGCAGCTTCTTCAACACCGACGAGACCAAACTGGAATACAACGCCAGCGAGCCGGTTAATGATCGCAAGCGCTGGACGGAGCAGTTCGTCCACCTGATGGGGCATACCGGCAACTACACCCGCGAAGAAGCAATTGCCGCGATCGACGCGGACCGCCTTCTGCCCGACATGCTCTGCTTCAATCCATCGAAGCCCGCGAAGTATCCCAACGGCCGCGTTTTCACCGACGATGTCATCGATCATCGCCTCGCCTTCCTCACCAAGGGCGAATGCCCGAGCGACGGCCTCAAACCGCACACCGACATTCTCAAGCAGTTCCCGTTTATAGGCACGCCGCATCCGAAACCGGGGCCGAGCTGAGTGGATCGCAGAGCGATATTGCGCGCTCAAGACCACTCGCGTTTGCGCGCGGACGCCAATTGATCGTAAGGTTCGACGGCAGAATGTGCGACCGAGCCATCGCGCATTGCCGTGCTACGCCTTGGGCAGGGAAGGCCGCGCGGACCGGGGTGTGCGTCCGCGGCGCGTATCATTACGGGGGGACGCGCGATTCGTCTCACCTAAGAACAATTGGCCTGTGCCGACCGCACCTTTCGATATTGCGATTCTTGATCGATCGTCTGCCTGCCTGATCGACGCACGAACACCTCGAGACTCGGGCTATGGGGAGGGGTAAAAGGTGAGTCCTACATTTTGTAGTGCCGTTCGAGGCACACTTCTCGGCGGTTTGGCCGCCGCCGTTTTTCTCTTTGGGATGGCGGCCTGTGGTGGTGGCGGCTCATCTTCTTCCCGGCCGAGACCGACGCCCGTAGCGTCGCCAGCGGCGGTCACCAATTCTAGCGTCTTTGCAGTGGATTGCGTGACCGATCGAGCCTATGTGCCGCTTCCGTTCCTCAGCACCAATCTGACTGGAGAGGTTGGGGTCGAGAACCTGGCGGTAAATCCCGACGAAACGGACCCACGGACCGCAACTATCGATCTGGGCCTGACCGCGCGTCCGCGCGCCGCGACTGCGATCATGAGTCTGGGCGAGGTTCTGGTTCTGACTGATCCGGTCACCAGCACTGGTTTTTTGCAGATCATTGCCGAAAGCGACAACTCGCTCACCAACATTTCCTTCCCCACGGGCAGTAGCGCCGCTTCGACGGACGGCGTGGTTTACGATCCGAACAACAACACCGCGCTGGTCTCGATGAGCACGGTCCCTTTAACCTGCACGGGCAACTGCACGGGAGTGTCAGTCTTCGACGTGGCGAGTCAAACGTTCGGTCCGCTGCTCAATTTGGCCAACCCGGTGGACAACTTCGGACTCGACAGCGCCGCCGGAGTTCCGATGGCGTCGTCGGATCCGATTACACCAAACCTGTATGCGCCGGATATATCAGTGCCCGCCGCTTGCCAATTTAGCGATGGCAATCTCACGGATCTCGACGCCGACCCCGAAGGTGTCGCAGTCGATCCGACCACTCACATCTGGGTCGTCGGCAATTTCCTGTCACCCCAGGCGACGGTATTGAATCTCAACGGTGCAACGTATTCCCCCGGCATCAACTGCATGCTCAACGAAGCGGGAACTCCGCCCAATTCCGTCAATCACGAATCCAGCGCTTCGGAGAACATGTCTGGGGTGGCGATCAACCCCGTCACCCATGAGGCGCTATTGACGGCCGAAAGCGCCGAAGAGGTTACCCTTTTGACGCTTCCTTCAAATCCGGTCGAGCAGCTTACCGAGGCCGACGTCGAAAGCGTGACGAGCAGTATCCCCGACGATCCCTCAGGCAATCCTTTTGTCGCATCGACCGCGCCTTATGCCGTGGTGATGGATAGTTGCCACAATCGCGGCTACGTTCTGGACAACGACAGG
This sequence comes from Binataceae bacterium (SeqCode), assembly GCA_049281755.1. Lineage (GTDB taxonomy): Bacteria > Desulfobacterota > Binatia > Binatales > Binataceae > JBARDN01. Next base: position 15,632 of record JBAPSR010000459.1, on the reverse strand, counting down.
GATTTTCTGGTTCAGATCGATCTCGATTTACTGAAGAACCATCCGGATGAGATCGCGAAGCCCTTGAAATCTGGCCATTGCGCGGGCACCACTACTCCATTCGCGTGCACCAACGGCCACGGGATTACGTATTTCCCGCTCCCGGGGGTCAATTAACATTCTGACAATCTTTCGATTACGCGGTCCGGTATCGATTGATATGACGAACCCATCTATATGAGGAAGTACCCGACGATGTTGTCGCATTTCTCCGGCCCTAAACGGTTTGGCCTCGGTTCTTCTCTCGCACGGTCGCTCCGGCTGCCGCTGTTGCTGCTGAGCGCGATGCTTGCGGTGCAGGTCACGGCACCGGCCGGCATCAGCGCCGCGAACGACAAGCTGTTCTCGGCCGACGCGGTATCGGCGAGATTTGCCGACGCCCCACTATCTGAGACTGTGGACGAAGCCTGCAAAAATACCAAGCCAAGCACGAATCTCAAAGCCTGCGTTGACGATGGCACCAAGAACGTCATCATCGGCGAGGGCGCCAAGGATGGATGCAAGGGTACGGTGGTGGTCGAGAAGGATTCGGCCCAGTTGACGCTTGGCAATGTCGTGATCAACACCGGCGGCACTCTACAGATCTCCGACGAAGTCGCCTCGACCACCAAAGTCATTCTTGTGACCACTGGAATCGATGTGAAGGGCGGGAGCATGCTGATCGGATCTGCCGCCTGCCCGATTGGCACAATCAAACCAACCGACAACGTCACGCTGCGATTCGTAGGCAACAAGCCGACGACGTGCGGCGCGTTCAACCAGCCGACTAACACCTGCGCCGGCTGGGTCAAGGGAATCCAGGTCGAACCCGCCACCGCCGGCGGCGCGCTCGGCGGCACGCTCAGGATGTATGGGAACAGGGGGGTTGTTCCCAATGGGGGCGTTAGCTGGACCACGCTCAGCCAGCCGGCAGGCGACCCCCTCAAGTTCTCGAAGGCCAACGGTGTATTTGCGCCGCCGCCGAAAGACTCAAACACCATCTACACGTCCGTTCGGGTGGATACCGGAACGGGCGCGTGGCTTCCGAACGACTGGATCGCGGTGGCGACGACGAGCTTCAGCCCGTGGGAAACCGAATTTGTCCAGATCAAGTCGCTCGCACAGGATACCGACAACCCAAACGCCACCGGCTCCAAGATCGTCCTCAACCAGGGATTGGCCTTCTATCACTTCGGTGGCCCAGACCCGGGCGATCCTTCCACTGCGGCGAACTATATGGCAGGGGCAGCCACCAATTACGGTGTCGATGAGCGTGCGGAGGTCGGACTCATCACCCGCAACATCATCTTGACTTCGGACAGCGACGAAAAGGGCAACACCGTACACTGGGGCGGCGAGATGAAGTTCCTGAAAGGATTCGAGGCGCTATCGATCCAGGGCGTTGAAGTCCAAAAGTTTGGCAAGGAACAGCTCGGCAGCTATCCGTTCCACTTCCACATGGACGGCGATCTGTCGGGATACACACCGGCCAACCTTCTGATCGATTCCAACAGCGTCGACCATAGCTACAACAAGTGCATCACGGTTCATTCCACCCAGAACGTGTCGTACAGCAACAATGTCTGCGCACGGATCACGGGCCACATCTTCTATGAAGAAGTGGGTGACGAAACCAACGTGACCTTCATGAACAACGTTGGGATGGGTGCGATGAGCAACTCGTTCGATGTGAACTCGGTCGGCACCAACGACGCCACACAGGGCCGGGTGAAGTTGATTTCGCTTTATTATTGGATCGGCGACAACATGTTCGCGCCGCCAACACTCACTAGCTCTCCGAGCACGTTCGACCAAATCAACATCTTCGACACAGGCAATCAGAATAACCCGCAGGGAGGAACGCCTACTTCCCCCATAAAATTCATCACCACGCGCGGCAACTGCGGGTTTTTCAACAACCAGGGCAAGTTCATAAATACCGGTCCGCCGGGCGATGCTAATCCGATTACGTGCTATCCGGGAAACCCCAGTGCGGACAAGGTTGTTTATTTCGAGCCTCCCTCCGGATTCTGGATATTGAATCCCAGCGCCAAGCTGATCGGTAATGCAATCGCCGGATGCCAGGATACGGGTGCGGCGTATTGGTATGTCCCGCCGCCCGATGGCAATCTCAACGCCGTGAGGCATATTCCGATTGGACCGAACTATCCGCAGCCTGGTCCGGCTTATCCCAGCGGGATCTTTCAGAATAATCGCGGTAGTGCTTGCTACCGGGGAATTACCGACGACAAGTTCGAAGTTTCAACCGCTGATCAGCTCTTTGGCTACCAAAACGCCATGAAATCTCCGCAAAACCATCCGCTGGTTGGCGAGTTCGACAGCCCGATCATCACGCGAATTCGCGACCGCGGGATATGGCTCAGGCCCGTGTTCTTTGTGGTCAAGAACGCACGGCTCGCGATGGTCCAGCACGGCATTTCTTTCGTCACTTCGGGTGGTGCGGACGGCAACTACCCGGGCGTGTGGTCATTACTCAGTCATTCCACGATGGTGGGAATCAGCGATAACAACGTTGATCGGTTCGGTCCGTGCGGATCGAAGGTTCTAAGCAGTACTACCGGCGCGCAGATTCGTGGAGGCGCGTTCGGATGTATCGATCAGACAGTGCCTATAAGTGGCGTCGCGCTTGGCGGCGAATTCACTGAGCACGGCTTTTCGACGCCCGACGTGAACCTTTTCGGGTTCATGAGCTACGACGGTCCGCCGCTAATCATTCAGGACCGATTCGTGAATTACCTGGTCGATCCGACACCGCTTCTGGACACTACCGACAAAGCCGTCCTTAGCAGCTGGAAGTTCCCGACCAACCTGCCCAACACGACGCCATATACGCATTACGAAGGCGACGCGGGGATAGGATGGCTCGAGAGCAACCAGAGCGCATATCCAACCGCGGCGACCACCAGCCAGCTCACCTTTACCAACGTCGATTTCCGCCACCAGGTGTTTACCAACCTGGTCAACCTGGCCGAATTCAACGACGGCGACAAGAACACAGCGATAATCGATTTGGACGGAACCTTGAGTGGCTACGGCGCCGGGAACGCATCCGGAGCAGCGGCTGGCGCATTTCCGATCTCGCTCAACAACCTGCAATTCAATGCGTCCGCTAATTCAGTTGATGAATGCCGTGCGCAAGGTCAGCAGAACACCGACCTGGAAGGACGCCCCACGGCCGAGATGGCTCCCAGCAGCATCGGTCAACTTGAATTTGAATCTCAGTACCCGACTAATCCCGGACCTCCTCCTGCCGGACCGTGGCCGGCGAATGACCACACTCAGGGATTGACCTTCTACAAGGACGACCTGGACTTCGGGCAACACGGATCGATGCTGCTTCACAGCAGAAACGGTCTGGGAGTATGGGAGCCGAAGGTAACCAGCGGCTACGGTTACGTCGTGCGCGCGGACCCCTTTACCATCGGAAACATGACTTCGCTCGCTGGAATTCCTCCGCTGGTGGATATCAGTCTGGTCGATACGGTTAAACCCAATATCACTTCGACCACTCCGTTCTATATCCAACTGGGTATCTGCTACACCAATGGATCCGGAGGACATCCTGCCAGCTCGAACCTGTTTACGGTCACTCACGGCTATCGGTCATGGGCCGGAGGCGGGGTGGAACCAAGTGATTTACTGCTCAGGAAATATTTCAATCAATTGACTACGCTTTCGACTTCTAAACAGTGGTGCAACAACCTTGATTACCAGGGCGGTAACAATCTGGGGATGAACGGGTTTTTGGGATGTCCCACTGATGGAGTCGCGTTGATGAACGGCAGCTGCCCTACAGGGACGAGTATGATCACCGATCAACAAGGGAAGACATCGTGCCTGTATCCCCAGAATACGCCGCCGCTGACGGCATCGACCACGGGGATCGCGGGGATGACGGTGGATGGCACTCCCAATGGTGCGCCCAATATCAGCACCTACTTTTACGATTCGACCACCGGGATGCTTTACCTCTGGGTCGCTCAGACGGACGCCAATGCGGTCGGACCTTCTCCGCTCGGCAACTGCACTGGAGGCTCCACTGATCCGACGTTCTGTCCGGAAGTCGGTCCTCCCGTTGGAATCAGTACGGGCGAGTCGTACTACAACTGCCCGGCTGAAGGATGCCCGACTTACCGAGTCGTGCTGAACGATCCGGCATACACCAATCCCACGACTTCGACCTGCCCGGTATTCGGATCAACCGGCGACGCCACCGGCTGGCTAACTGGGACCGGCGGAGCCACCTGGCCCGGAGCGCCGAAGACCGATCAATTCGCGATGGTACTGGCTGGCACGACGAGCCTCGTGGTACGTACGACCCCCGTGCCGACGCCGCTGCCGCATTACGCGGCAGCGTCCGCGCCGACGTGCGCGCTCAATCAGATAGCGCCCACGCCGACGCCAGTGCCATGAGTTGAGTGCGAAGCTGATCTGCAATATATCGGGCGCGCCGCAGCTTTGCGGCGCGCCCGTAACTTTCTTGCTTTAAGCAGGTTTAGGTAATAGCGGCAATGTGAGGGCCAGCGCGGGTTGGCCGCCCAATTCAACGCCGTGGAGATCCCCGATGGCTTCAAAAGTGAATCCGATTCCCGATCCTTCGCGCAGCATCACGCCCTACCTCATAGTGCGCGACGCGCGCAGGATGATCGATTTCTACAAGAAAGTTTTTGGCGCGACCGAAACCGTACGCCTCGACATGCCCGACGGCAGGATCGGCCACGCGGAGCTCGCGATCGGCGGCGCGGGCATTATGCTCTCCGACGAATTTCCGGATATGGGATTCTTAAGCCCGATTGCGCTCGGCGCGGGGCGCTCGCCGGTCGCGATCCATATCTACGTCGAAGATACCGACGCGGTTTACAAAACTGCTCTAGCCGCCGGCGCCACCTCGCTCAGAGAGCCTGCCGACCAGTTTTACGGCGACCGCAATGCTCAGGTGAAAGATCCATCCGGGCATTCATGGGATATCTCGAGCCACGTCGAAGACGTAACTCCCGACGAAATGAAAAAGCGGATGGCGGCCATGAACAAACCGGCGTGACCGATGGCGCATCCACGAAAATATGACGATTCCAATGTTGCGATAAAGCGGCTGCGCGAGATTTGCCTTGCGCTTCCCGAGGCGACCGAGAAGGAAGCGTGGGGCGAATGCACCTTCAGAGTCGGCGGCAAAATGTTCGCGATGACTGACAATGACCATCACAACAGCGGCCACGTCGCGGTGTGGATCAAAGCGCCGGCAATGGTGCAGGAGATCCTGGTCGGCTCCGACCCAAAGCGATTTTTCAAACCGCCCTACGTCGGACCCAAAGGATGGGTTGGCGTGCGACTCGATGTGAAAGTCCGCTGGGACGAGTTGGCGGCGATCCTGAACGACGGCTACCTGATGTCGGCGCCAAAACGTCTCGCCGTCCCCCGCCCGCGAATCGGCGGGGCGCCGGTCAAGGTCAAGTCCGCACAAAAATAGTCAGGCTTGACGAAACCGGATGGGCTGTACTAATCAGGCCTAATTCGAGAGTCGGATGTTGAGCCGTATCGCCATCGTTGCCGCCGCACTGCTTGCGCTCGTCGCTGCGCCGATTTTCGCGCGCGCACAGCTTCCTCCCGACCAGATGACCTCGTACAAGCTCGGCGCGCCAGCTCCGCACTGGGCCTATATATTCGACAGCCCGAGTTCGGTTCCCCAGGTCAGCAAGGTCTATATCCTTGATACCGATGCGCAGAAGATGCTCGGCCAACTGAACGGCGGATACCTGGCGAGCTTTGTCGCGGCGCCCGACGCGAGCGAGCTGTACATGGTCGGGACGTTTTACTCGCGCGCATGGCATGGTACGCGCACCGATGCGGTCGAGATCTTCGACGCACGCACGCTCGAATTTAAAAGCGAAGTAAAAATTCCGCCGAAACGCCTGCTGATCGTGCCGAAGAACAACTCGGCCGCCGTGACCACCGACGGGCGCTTCATGCTGATCGCGAATATGACGCCGGCAACCTCGGTCAGCGTGGTCGATTTGAAGTCGGACAAGTTCGTCGGCGAGATCGAGACGCCCGGATGCGTCCAGGTGATGGTTTCGGGCGCGCGCAAGTTTTCCTCGATGTGCGCCGATGGATCGATCCTGACCGTGAATCTCGACGACGCCGGCAAGCTCAAGGGCCGCAAACAATCGAAGCCATTTTTCGATCCGTCTAAAGATCCAGTCTTCGATCAACCTGCGATCGTCGGGACGACCGCGTATTTCGACTCGTATCACGGGATGATCTATCAGGTTGACCTCTCCGGCGACGAGGCGGTTGCCGCACCCGGATGGTCCGCGCTGTCGGATGAAGATAACAAAGCCAACTGGCGGCCCGGCGGATGGCAAACAATCTCGGCCACCGCTGATGGAAACGTCTACCTGCTGATGCATCAGGGCGGCGAATGGACCCACAAGCAGACCGGCAAGGAAGTTTGGGTTTTCGATACGGCAAAAAAAACCCGCGTCGCACGGATCGCGCTCAAGACTGAAGCCTATTCGATTCGCGCAAGCGCGGGACCCGAGCCGATTCTCGAGGCGCTTGCGATAATCCAGAGCCAGCTCGAGACCTACAGTCTTCCCGACGGCAAGTATATTGGCGTATATCGCAACCTTGGCGTCCCGTTTCTGATTTACGGACCTTGAGGAACGAGCGAAGATAGGCGAAGACCGAAGTGGACAAAATCGACCAACTCTTCGAGCATCTGACCCGCGCGATTGCGCAGCGAACCTCGCGCCGCAGTTTTCTTGCGCGCCTGGGCACGCTGGCGGTCGGCGGAATGATCATTCCGCTACTGCCGGTTGATCGCGTGACCGCGTCGGCGCGCGCGCAGATTCTTCCCACCTTGCCGCCCGGCGCTCCGGTGCCGGCAGGAATGGAAGCGATGGCGAAGCACGGCAACCCCAACGACGACTCGGCCTGCGACTACTGGAAATATTGCGCGATCGACGGCTACCTCTGCTCATGCTGCGGCGGCGGCTCGCACGATTGCCCGCCGGGCGCGTCGCCCTCGCCAACCTCGTGGGTCGGGACCTGCAAGCATCCAGGTGACGGCAAGGATTACATCGTCAGCTATCGCGATTGCTGCGGAAAGACACCGTGCGGCCGATGCCTGTGCACGAACACTGAAGGCGAGCTGCCGCTATATCGCGCACAGAAAGACAGCGATCTCATCTGGTGCTTCGGCGCGCCCACGATGGTCTACCACTGCTCGACCGCCGAGATCGTCGGCGTGAAGTAGCCAGCAACAATCAGAAATCGTAGAAGCGAATGGCGTTGTCGGTGATGATCGCGCGGCGCGCTGATTCGGGAAGTTTCGCGCACGCCTGTTTGATCTCGCCGACGATTCCCGGATAGGTGCAGTCGAAGTGGGGAAAATCAGATCCCCACAGGATGCTGCGCTCCATGCGCATGTCCACGGTGGTCGCTTTCAGCATCGTCTCGTGCGGATCGAGCGTGACGAAACAGTGCTCGCGAAACTGGTCACTCGGGAGCTCCCGCAGCCACGGAACGTAGCTGTGCATGCCCTCGAAGTGTTCGTCCATGCGGTCGAGCCAGTAGCCAAGCCATCCGACTCCCGACTCAAGGAATCCCACTCGTAGCTTCGGGTACTTCTGCAAGACGCCGCCGCAGATCACATCCATGCAGGCGCCCTGCTGCTCGAACGGATGACAGACCATGTGGAAGAAAAACGGATCGCGATAGCGATCGGCGCCCATCGTCGGCATTTTTGTCCCGAAGCTCGAATGGACCGCGACCGCAACGTTCAGTTCCTGCGCCGTCTGCCAGAACCGTTCATAGGCCGGATCATTGAGCCGCCGGCCGGCAAAAGGATTCGGCCGGACGAACACCGCCTTGAATCCGAGCTCGCGGACGACGCGCCGCATCTCGCGCACCGCCTCCTCGACGTCCTGCAGCGGCATCGGCGCGACCGCGTACAGCCGCGTCGGAGATTCTTTGCAAAAATCCGCCATCCAGTTGTTGTAGGCTCGGCATGCGGCTGCCGCGAGTTTGGGTTCGACCAGATCTCCGTAGAGCAGCCACAGCGACGGATACAGCACCGCGACGTCGATACCCTCGGCGTCCATGACCTTCAGGCGCTCGCGCGGATTCCATCCGCCGGGAGGCACGTCGTCCCAGGTAAGAGTTCGCGCGTGTTCGAGATCCCTGAGGCCGCCCGGGATCATCGATGCGGCCACCGGCAGCGACGCTCGGCTGCGATTCTCGCCGTTGATCCAGAGTTGATCCACCCCGTCGTGACTGCGGCGAATCTGGATCACGCCATCGCGAAATTCCGGCTCGATATATTCGGTCCAGACGGCGCGCGGCTCAACCACGTGACCGTCAGAGTCGATTACTTTGGCCATGGCCGACGACCTCCTTGGCTGCGAAGCGGATCACACGCCGGTTACAGTAAAAAATCAAGGACGCGCTCCTTCTGACGATTGGTTATCGAATCCAGACAGGAAATTCTTCACGGTCTTTGTCTGATATTGCGGTGCCAGGTCGCAAAGGATAACTTTTTTGAAGCGTTCCCGAACTTTGATTCCCGGCACGCGGCTTGCTCGTTCGGACCGCATCAACAGATCAGTATTAGTGGAGGAGGATGGCCCGATGAGTTCTACGGCAAAAAGGTTATCTTTGGCGAGTGCGTTGTTCGGCGCGGCGATTTGGATGGGGATGACGACCTTGCCCGCATTTGTCGTCTCCGCTCACGCGCAGGCGATCAGTAACCAGGATTCGACCGCCACTGATGCGTCCGCGTCGGACGCGAGCGACGGAGCCGATCTAGAGTCTCCGGATGCTCTCCCGATCAGCGTAAACGGTTCATGGAGCGGGACTATCAGCGACGACAAAATGGGTGGTGGAGATTTCACCATCACGTTCAGCCAAAGAAGGCGAAAACTGAACGGCGGATGGACTGCGACTTTCACTGCACTCCCGCAGTTTCTCGGTGATTTCCGAGGCAAGTCGACCTCGACGCGGGTGACCTTCAATCTGTCGAGCGGCCAGTTCAACAAACGGAGCTGCCACATCAAATTCAGAAGCACCAGCGCGAGCGGCGGTCAGATCATCGGCACCTACAGGTGGGCGGACTGCGGAAAGGAGTTCAAAGGAAACTCAGGCGGGGTGATCAATATCACGCCTATCGTCACGCCGTAGCCAACCCAAATGAGACGCGCCCGCGCCTGAGCGCAGGCGCGTCCGTCACTCGGATGCGGCTGCCTGAGCAATCGGCCTCGACGCCTCTGGAGCGGGCTTCGAGCCTTTGCCGCTAACCCGATGCGACAAGCGCTCGACTAGAACGAAAAGCGGCGGCACCAAGAAAATCGCGATGCCGCTCGAGAACACCATCCCCACGATGGTGACGGTGCCGATGAGGCGGCGGGAAACCGCACCGGCGCCCAGCGCATACAACAGCGGCATCAGGCCGAAGATGAACGCAAACGAAGTCATCAGGATGGGACGAAGTCGGATGCGCGCGCCATTTAGCGCCGCATCGATGATCGACTCGCCCTTTTCGAGTTCCGCCTTGGCGAATTCGACAATCAAAATGGCGTTCTTCGCCGACAAACCAATCAGCATGATCAGTCCAACTTGCGCGTAAATGTCGTTGTCGAGTTTGCGCACCCACAATCCGAAGAATCCGCCACACACCGCTATCGGCACGCTTAGCAGCACGCTGAACGGCAGCGACCAGCTCTGGTAGAGCGCCACCAGGATGAGGAAGACCAGGACGATCGACAATCCGAACACACCCGCACCGCCGCCCGCCGCCGCCTGCTGAAAAGTGATTCCGTTCCAGGCGTATCCCATGTCGCGCGGCAGGACGCTGTCCGCCGTTGCGGTGATCGCGTTCATCGCGTCGCCGGTGCTGTAACCTGGCGCGGGAGTGGCGAAAATCTCGATCGCGCGATATTCGTTGAATCGCGTCGTGTATTCCGGTCCGGTTGTGCGCTGCATCGCGACCAGCGTCGACAGCGGGACCATCTGGCCGGTTTTATTCTTTACATAGAATTGGCCGACGTCGGACGCTTTGCTGCGATACTGAGGTTCCGCCTCGACGAATACCTTCCACACCCGGCCGAAGCGGTTGAACTGGTTTACGTATGCGCCACCGAGCAGAGTTTGCAGCTCCTCGTACACGTCAGTGATCGGTATGCCAAGTTTAAAGACCTTGTCTTTATCGACGTTGGCAAAGAACTGCGGAACGCTGGGACTGAAAGTCAAACTCATCTGCGCGAGTTCGGGCCGCTTGTGCGCCGCGGCAAGAAACTTTTGCGTGTTCTGCCATAGATAGTCGACGTCGTGGCCGCCCCGATCCTGAATGAAAAAATCGACGCCGCCAGCCTGGCCAATACCAGGAATCGCAGGAGGCAAAAACGCAAACGCCTGTGCGCTCGAGAGCGTGGCGAGTTTCCGGTTGAGCCGCGCCACGATAACTGGCGACTGCTGCGCCGCAGTCATGCGCTGCGGGTAGGGCTGCAGCTCGCAGAAGAACAACGCGCTGCGAGGACTGCTGGTCTGCGAGAGAATGCTGTAGCCCGCGATTCCGGTGTAGTAGCGCAGGGCGGGTTCGCCCTTCAGAATCGCATTGATCTGTTTGAGTGCCGCCTCGGTTCGCTGGAGCGATGCCCCCTCCGGAAGCTCGACGTTCATCAGGAAGTAACCCTGGTCCTCGTCCGGAAGAAATGAGCTCGAGAGGACCTTGCCCAAGCCTCCCGCAAGGATCGTGAAGCCCACGAGAATCGCGACCGCGATCAACACCTTGCGCGCGAGCATTCCGCAGACGCGGACGTAGCCGCGCTGTACTCGCGCATACCCGCCGTTGAACCATCCAAACAAATATCCCAGCGGACCCCGGGTGCGTTGCGCCGTTTTGGGCCGCAGAATCAGCGCTCCGAGGGCCGGGCTCAGCGTCAGCGCGTTGAACGCCGAGATCAGCACCGAGAACGCGATCGTGAGCGCGAACTGGCGGTACAGAGAACCGCTGATCCCCGTCATGAAGCCGGCCGGAATGAACACCGCCGACAGCACCAGGGCGATACCCACCAGCGCGCCGCTGACTTCCTCCATCGCTTCGACCGCCGCATCGTGCGGAGAGAGCCCCTGCTCGATCTTCGCCTCGATCGCTTCGACTACGACGATCGCGTCATCGACGACCAGGCCCACCGCCAGCACGAGGCCCAGCAGCGAAAGCGTGTTGATCGAAAATCCCACCAGCGGAAAGAATATGAACGCGCCGACCAGCGACACCGGGATGGTGAGGATCGGAATCAGCGTGGCGCGCCAGCTCTGCAGGAAGATGAAGACCACCAGCACCACCAGGCCGATCGCCTCGAGCAGGGTCTTGACGATCTCGCTTGCGCCCTCGGTCACCGGCACCGTCGTATCGAGCGTCAGCACCGATTGCATGTCCTGGGGGAAATGCTTTGAGAGCGCGGTCATCTCGGCTTTCGCCAGATTCGCCGCCTGAAGCGCATTCGAGCCGGGGTTCTGGTAGAGCAGCACGTTCGCCGACGGCGCGCCGTTGATGTAGGAGAGCTGGTTATAATCTTCGGCGCCCAGATCGATCCGCGCGATATCCTTGAGCCGCACGAACGAGCCGTCCGGATTGGCGCGAACGATGACGTTGCCGAACTCGTCCGCGCTCATCAGGCGGCCTTGCGTAACCACCGGGTAGGTGAACTGCTGTCCCGCAGGTGCGGGCGCACCGCCGATCGTGCCTGCAGGATTGACTACATTCTGAGTCGAGAGCGCATTGACGATATCCGGGACCGTCAATTGCAGCTTGGCGAGCTTGTCCGGCGTCACCCACACGCGCATCGCGTAGTTGCCCGCGCCGAAGATCTTTACCTGGCCGATCCCGGGGGTCCGGGCGAGTTCGTCCTCGATGTTGATCGCGGTGTAGTTGGACAGAAAGCTCTGGTCCCAGGTTCCTTTCGGTGAAGTGATCGAGAATACCAGTAGCGGAATTCCCACGCTCTGCTGCGTGGTCAGGCCATAATTGCTGACCGCGGCCGGCAGGCTCGACAGCGCCTGCGAAAGCCGGTTCTGCACTTGCACCTGATCGATATCGACATTGGTGCCGACTTCGAAACTTACCTGCAATGACATCGAACCGTCGTTGCCGTTGATCGACTCCATGTAGATCATATTTTTGGCGCCGTTGACCTGCTCTTCGATCGGCGTGGCAACCGACTGCTCGACGGTCAGGGCGTCCGCACCGGTATAAGTCGCGGAGGTCAGGATCTGGGGCGGCACGATATCGGGAAACTGGGCGACTGGAAGCCGGAAGATCATCACGGTGCCGGCGATCACGAAAAAAATCGCCACCACCATCGCGACGATGGGCCTGTCTATGAAGAACTTCGACATGGAGCTATTGCTTCGCGGCCGGACTGGGATTGACGGACGGAGCCGCCATCGCGTCGGGCACAGCGGTCGGCGAGGGCTCCGCGGCGAACGCCGGCTTTACTTCCATTCCGTCCTTCATTTTCTGGACGCCTTCGATCACGACGGTTTCGCCCGGAGTTGCGCCCGCGCTGATGAGCCAGAGGTCGCCGTACTTCTTGCCGGGGGTGACTGAACGCAGGGTCACTTTGTTGTCGTCGCCAACGGTCGCGATCTCGTATTGGCCCTGGATCTCAAACACCGCGCTTTGAGGGACCAGCACCGCGTCATTTACCGTCCCGGTTTCCGCGCGGATCTTGGCATACATGCCGGGCCGCAGGATGTCTTCGGTATTGGGGAAGGTAGCCTGAATCTGGATCGTGCCGGTCTGCGCGTCTACCCGCCGGCCCGCGGCGTAAAATTGCCCACGATGCGGATACGTCGTGCCGTTGTCGAGAATCAATTCAAACGGAACGTCATTGTTTTTGGGAGTCTCATTCTCGCGCGCGTTAATTCGTCCGGCAAATACCAGATATTCTTTTTCGCTGATCGGAAACGAAACCTTGATCGGATTCAGCTGCGAGACCGTAGTGAGCAGTGTAGTATTGCTGACCAAATCGCCGACCTGCGCGTTTGCGATCGCGGCGATTCCGTCGATCGGTGAATAGACTTTGGTCCAATTCTCATTGAGTTTTGCGGTTTCTACTGCGGCCTGCGCCGATTGCACCTGTGCCGCGGTCGCGCGCGTGGTCTGAGTCTGGGTTTGAAACTGCTGCTTCGATATAACCTGCGACTTGTAAAGAATGGTGAACCGGGCGAGGTCCTGCTGGTTCTGCTTTAGCTGCGCCTGCACCTGGGCAAGATTGCCAAGCGCCTGGTCGAGCGCGGCCCTGTAGGGACGATCGTCGATCTCGAATAGCAACTGGTTGGCGTGAACATGAGAGCCGTCCTTGTAATCTTGTTTGAGCAGATAGCCGGATACTTTCGGCAGAATCTTGGCGTTGACGAATCCTTCAGTCGTTCCTACTGATTCTGTGTAGGTCGGCACGTCCTTCTGGACGGCCTTTGCAACCAGGACTTGCGGGATCGGTGCGCTGGACGAGGCGGGCGCCGCGCCTTTACACCCGGCTGTCGCCAAAACAGCCACGGCGGCGACTATAGCGACCGGCGAAAATATGGTTCGGATAACGAACCGGATTCGGGCGATGCTCATGTTAGGCGGAACGCTACCTTCGACCGCAATCCTGATGCAAACCTCCGGCCGCGCCCTCCTATCGATGGTATTCGAACTCGATCAGATAGACGTTCTCGCCCGCGCCATGTTTTGCCACCTTAAGCAGATCGACGACACCTGAAAACCCGCTGCGTTTTGCCAGTGCGGGCGTGATCTCCGCAAGGGCGATCTGCCTAACCGATGTCACCAGGATGAATCCCGGGTCCAATCTGTAATGTCCGCCGACCCGGACATGCGGGCTGCGCCATATCCTTATGCTGCATGTGATTTCACCGCGCGCGATCGGCGCGCGAAGCCGCTTCGTAAACGTCACCGGGATTGCGTCATGCAGGACCGGAGCGGAGCACGCCGTCGAGTTCGAGCTCCCGCACGCGCGCCGGGGTGTATCCGAGGTGCGATGTCAACACCTCCTCGTTGTGTTCGCCGAGCATCGGCGCGTCGAGCTCCAGGTTCTCCGGAAAGTGCGAAAACCTGAGCGCGAACCCGGGAACGTCGAAGTCGCCGAGAATCCGATCGTGAACGGTGCGGACTGTTCCGCGCTGGCGCAGATGCGGATGATTCACCGCCTCGGCCACTGACAGAACCGGAGCGTGGGGCACGCGATGCTCCTTCATCGCGGCCATCGAAGCTTCATCGCTCGGCATCGACGCGAGCCACGCTTCCACGATCGCGACCAGTTCCTTCAGATGCGCGAGCCGGCTCTCAGGTTTGAAGCGCGGATCGTCGGCAAGTTCCGGGCGGCCCATCGCGCGGCACAATCCGGCGAACTGATGGAGCAGCGGAGCGATGATAATTATGTAGCGATCCTTCGCCTTGAAGAGTCCGGCGGGCACCGAGTACCACGAGTGCAAGCCGGATCGGGTCGGACTAATCTCGCCTTTGCTCAGGCTGAAGGTTTCGACCGCGGCTTCGTGATAGTGGAAGTAGCTATCGAGCAGTGAGATGTCGAGGAACTGGCCGAGGCCGTGGCGCTCGCGATAGAGCAAAGCGGCGCAGATCGCGCCCATCGCGTGGACGCCGGTGCTGACGTCGCCGAGCGCCGACATGATCACATAGGGCGCGCCGTTCGGCTCTCCGCCCATCGAAACGATTCCGGCATACGCCGCGCCCAGATAGTCAAATCCGGGCTCGTTCGACAGCATCCCGCTTTGCCCGAACGCCGAGATCGAGCACATCACGATTTTTGGATTGAGTTGCTTCGCGCTCTCGTAACCGAAGCCCAGGCGTCCGATCGCACCCGGCGCGAAGTTCTCAATCAGAACGTCGGCTCCGCGAATCAGCTCCGCGACGATTTCGCGTCCGGCGGCGGATTTCACGTCAACGCAGATGCCTTTCTTGCCGCGATTGTGCTGGACGAAGTAGCCGCTGCGTCCGTTTCGCAAAAACGGCGCGCCACGCGAAGGATCGCCCGCCGGCGCCATCTCGACCTTGATCACCTCGGCGCCCATCTCTGCCATCATCAGGGTGCAGGTGGGTCCCGCGACAATCTGTGTGAAATCGACGACCTTATATCCCTCGAGGATCCGCGGCGGCATTTTCTGACCCATGTACAGCTCCGGCGACCTGTTGGATTGCCCCTCCTCTATAGCACCGCCAATCGCCAATCCGGTTGCGCCCCGTGCGCAGTTTTGAGAACAAGATCCGGTATGGCTGAGTCATCCGCTTTGAACGTTCGAGCGTGACCTATGCGAATCGGCGTTGATCTGGGTGGAACTAAAATCGAAGCCATCGCGCTCGATGATGCGGGCGCGGTTCGCTGCCGGCGCCGGATCGCAACTCCCGCCGGCAACTACGGCGGCACGCTCAGCGCAATCGCGGAGTTGGTGTTCGCGGTCGAGCGGGAGATCAAAGCGACCGGCTCGGTGGGCGTCGCCACGCCCGGCTCGCTTTCGCTCAAGACCGGTTTGATCCGAAATTCAAACAGCACGGTCTTGAACGGCAGGCCGCTGGA